>JAPLKD010000256.1 GCA_026388245.1 Pseudomonadota bacterium
CCTTAAAACAATTGATTACTTTTTCCCGCTTTACCTGTACCCCAATACCGACACACAGAACCCGGGCAACCCTAAAAAACGCTCCCTTGGGGCCATGGCGATGCTCTTTGAACCATCCGGTGAATATACCGCAAGAAAGCCAAACCTGAACCCTGTCATTGTGGAGCAGCTTGCAATGGACTTTGGAAAATCACCGACCCCTGAGGAGATTTTCTACTATATTTACGCTATCCTTTATTCCAATACCTACCGCACAATGTATGCCGAATTTCTAAAGATAGACTTTCCGAGAATCCCCTTTACAAAGGATTATGGCCTGTTCAGAAGGATGGCTGAGTACGGACAAAGGCTTGTGGAACTGCATCTTCTTAATGCGCCCGAGCTTGACCCCCCTGTTGCAAAGTGCCAGGGCAATGGTGATTTTAAGGTTGAAAAACCAAAATATTTTGAGGACGAAGGGTTTGTCTATTTCAACCCGAACCAGCACTTTGAAGGTATTACAAAAGAGGTCTGGGAATACCAGATTGGCGGCTATCAGGTGTGTGATAAGTGGCTGAAAGACAGGAAAGGAAGAACATTATCCCTTGAAGATATACAGCATTACTGCAAAATCGTTACCTCTATCAGGAAAACAATTGAAATTCAGAAGGCAATTGACGAAAAAGGCAGTGAAAGGTGAATAGTGAATAGCAAAAACAGAAGGTTAGAGGGTTAGAGGGTTAGAGGGTTTGCTAAACTTCCAATCATCCAAACATCTAATCATCTGTGAAATGTGAAATGCGAAAGGTGAAAGGAAGAGGAGCGGAGGCATGACATGAAATCAAACGTTAGAGACGGCAGGATCACCCTTCCGGAAAAGCAGTTCCACCAATCATGCCGGATTCTTTTTGGCCCGGAAGTGCGCATTACGCCACAATTTCTCAGCCACCTTCAACCTTCAGGCGTGAAGACAGCGTATCGCAAGCTGGCTCTGGAAACACACCCGGATCGGGCGTATCATCTCGGCGTAGACGAAGCGATTCTGGAAGAACGGTTTAAAAAGGTCCATTGCGCTTACAAACAGGTCTTTTCATACATCAAGGAACCGGACAGTTACATTCTGACGATACCCCTAAGGTCCTTCCATCAGCCCGATCGTCCCGCTACCAAGCCTCCGTCTCCACAACGCCCTTATTTCTATAAGGGTGAAATACCTTCCAGAAGAATCTTCATCGGCCAATTTCTTTACTATTCCAACATAATTTCCATGAGGCAGATGTGGGATGCCGTGGTGTGGCAGCAAATTCAGAGACCGCGCATAGGCGATATTGCCCGCCAGCTTGGCTGGCTAAGCCCTTCAGATATTCAAAACATCCTGCGTCATCGTAATCGGGGGGAACTCTTTGGCGAATTTGCTCTGCGCACAGAGTTGCTGAGCTTTTATCAAGTCCTCGTCCTGCTGGGTCGTCAGAAGAACCTCCAGCCCCGCATTGGCATCTATTTCATTGAGCGGGGTATCCTTTTACCAAAGAAACTGGATGCAATAGCGGCGGCGCTCAAGGAACACAATCGCAGGCACTGGTTCAAGAAATGATAAAAAGAACGGAATCCATTGAGAATGAAAATTGTAAATTGGAAAAACTGTAAGCGTATCACCATTAGTCCTGGTGAATATTACGTGTCAAATGAAGAGGTTTTGATTACCACACTGCTTGGTTCTTGTGTATCTGCTTGCCTTTATGACCCTTACAATAAAATATCCGGAATGAATCATTTTCTGCTTAGCAGCAGGCGTTACTCCAGGGACATGCCCGTTTGTATCACGGAAGCAGGCCGATACGGTGTCCATTCAATGGAGTTGCTTCTCAATGAGATGTGGAAACAGGGTGCAGAACGGGGCAATTTAAAAGCCAAAGTCTTTGGCGGGGGTTCCGTTTTGAAAACCATTGATTCGCCCGCTAGTAATTATTTTGCGGTTGGAGAAGTAAATATACGATTTATTCGGGAATTTCTTCAAAACGAAAATATACCTCTAATTTCTTCCGATTTAGGTGGTACGGCCGGAAGAGTGATTTATTTTTATTCAGGGGATTTTTCCGTTCATGTCAAAACAATGGCCAAAACTGGTGGCAGTCTGGTTAAAAGAGAAGAGCAATACTGGAAAAAATCCATTAAGAAGCAAGAGGAAGCTGAAACCCGGATCGATCTGTGGTAAAACAGAATTGAAAACTGAATTGAGGAATCTATAGGCTGGCATGAAAATATCTTTTCACGACAAGTTCTACGAATCAGACTATGCCCATGACGGCGCGTCAATTCCGGGCCGGATGGAAGCCATTATGACGGTGATTGGCGCAGAACGCACCTTTGAGATTATCCGCCCCCATCCGGCAAATGAGGAGGATGTTCTCCTGGCTCATACGCTGCATTATCTGGACACCGTCAAGTCAAACGGCAAACTGTATGACATGGCGATGCTTGCCGCCGGGGGAGCGATCACAGCAGCAGACATTGCCCTCACCGGCGAACCGGCCTTTGCGTGTTTGCGACCACCGGGGCATCATGCTTCTCGCGAATCGGCGTGGGGGTACTGTGTTTTCTGCAACATGGGGATTGCACTCTTGAAATTGAAGCAACAGCGAAAAATAGAATCTGCCTTTGTTCTGGACTTTGATGCCCATACCGGCGATGGTACCAAGGATGTGCTTTCGAATTGGAAGGAATGCCGCATTCTAAATCCCTACGCCGAAAACAATCAATCGTATATCCAGGAGATTCAGGATTTTATGAAGGAAATTTCATCTGTAGACATCATTGGGGTGTGTGCGGGCTTTGATTCCTATGAGAAAGACGTGGGGCGGAAACTCACGGCTTTTGATTTTTACAGTATAGGTGTCCTCATGAAACAATTTGCTAAACGAGCGGCGAGTGGCCGAAGATTTGCAATCCTTGAGGGCGGTTATTACTTGCCTGACCTCGGTAAGAACGTGCTTGCGTTTTGCCAGGGTTTTGCATAAGACAGGACAAGTGCATGAAGATATCCATTGAGTTCATATCAAAAGAAAAGCAACGTTCAAAATATGACTGGGCGGATATTTCTAACGAAAGTAACCGTATCGGCAAAGCCCGCTGTAAAATCAAAAATACGACCATCATTATCTACTCGATAAACATTTACCCTGATTGGGCAGGGCATGGTTATGGCAGAGAGTTTGTGGACTATTGCAAGGGCCATTTTCAGGTTGTTGTTGCCGACCGGGTCAGGCCGACTGCCATTGGCTTCTGGGAAGTCATGGGATTTTTTGATAACAATAACGGAGATTGGATCTATCAAGGATAATACTCCAACATATTGCCGAAGGGGTTGAGCTACAAGAAGCCGGGCAGAAATACGGTGATGCATTACTATTTTTCTTCCTTATTTATTCCAGAGCCTCTTGCAAAAGTACCAAAAGTCGTCACTCCCACACCCATTTTCATGAGTGTAAACTCCAGTGGGAGTCCAGAACTAATTGTTTTTACTGGATGTTGTGTTACTTCTGTGAATCTTTATCTCTTTTCTATTGACACCTTATCGACTTAATAGCATAATATTGATAATAAATATCAAACTTGGGGTTCTACATCAAAGTAACACTCTCAAAACGTCAGGAAGATGACTTAATCGTTCAGAGATCGATAAGAGAGTATCGTATTGAAGTGAACCAGCCTGATTTCAGGAAGTTGCCCGTTGTTGATCAGGTAATAAAAAACCCCAATGTCATTGATTTTGACAGATTCAAGGAAAAAACCAACAAACCATCTGATCTTAGCAGGAACGAAATATTGTTACAGGGTAATATGTTCACGGGAGACGCTGAAACTGAGTCAATGAGGGACGTTGTTATATCCAGATACAGACAGGTTCAGAAAAGCTCTATGTACCTTAAAAACAATCCTGTCGTTGAGATAAAAATATAATTTTCATTTATAAAAATCGGATTCACCCTCCCCATTTTATCTTAATGTTCCAAGGTCCCGTCCCCTTTTCCGCGAAAGGTTTTAAAGAAGCACATATCAATTTTGGTGTTAATCAAAAAACGCTCTGTGCTATAATATTTAAAAGGAAGGATATTTGAAGAAGATAAAATATTGAGCTACGACCGGGGTTCTGAATATGTTACGGAGGGGTTCTCCGCAACCGTTGCGGAGATTTTGAAAATCTCCGTAAAGTCAACAAAGACGCTATTCAACGTGATTTCACTTTTGAAACTTTCTGACGAGATTCAGGCGGCAATTTGGACAGGAACATATCGATTGCGGAACATATCGATTGCGGATTGCGGAATGCGGATTGCGGAACATATTGATTGCGGATTGCGGAATGCGGATTGCGGAACATATTGATTGCGGATTGCGGAATGAGGATTGCGGAACATATCGATTGCGGATTGCGGAATGCGG
>JAPLKD010000085.1 GCA_026388245.1 Pseudomonadota bacterium
TGGGTAATGCTCCGCGAGATGTCACAGGTTATCCTTGATTCTTCACCGAGCCCGGCCCATCTTGCCTTGAGTGAATTACAGAGGAAAGGGTATTTAAAGGCCGTTATAACTCAAAATGTCGACGGCCTGCATCATGTTGCAGGTAACAGCAATGTTATTGAATACCACGGTAATCACAGATGGCTTATCTGCATGAGCTGTTCAAAAAAAATCCCGCTTTCACCTGAAATAGTAAGCATTCAGCCATATCCAAGGTGCGAGAAGTGCAACAGCGCCTTAAAACCGGATGTAGTGTTTTTTGGCGAAGAGATCCCCATGCTTGAGGTGATCAGGGCGAATGATGAGGCAAGCAAATGTAAAGTAATGATCATAATCGGGACTTCAGGGGTAGTATACCCTGCGGCGGAGATACCTTATGCATCGAAATCCGGCGGGGCGGCAATAGTTGAAATAAATCTGGAGCACACACCCTTTACTTCCTCCATTTCTGACTACTTTTTCAAAGGAACGGCATCGGAAGTATTGCCGAAGATACTGGAGAAACTATAAGTGGAAGGTGGAAGGTGAAAAGTGGAAAGCAGGGAAAGCTGAAGATGAAGGCTTCTAACTTAAAACTTAAAACTAAAAACTTAAAACTGTTACACCACGTATATGTCGTAATCATGGCTGGCGGCAAAGGGGAAAGGTTCTGGCCTTTAAGCACAGAGTCTGTCCCAAAGCCCTTCCTGAAGATTATGGGTGACAAGACCCTCATACAGCTTACTGTTGAGCGGGCAAGCAGATTAGTGTCTCTTGAAAGGGTATTCGTTGTACTCGGCCAGCACCACCTCGATGTTGCCAGGGAGCAGCTTGAAATGCTACCTGATGAAAATTTTATCGTTGAACCCGAAGGGAGGGATACGGCACCCTGTATCGGCTATTCTGCGCTCTCTGTTTTAGAACGGGGCAAAGAGTCTGTTATGGTGGTTCTACCTGCTGACCAGTTTATTCCCGATGTGGATAATTTCGTTAAAACGATTTCCAGGGCAGTGGAATGTGCAAAAACAGGTGATTACCTCATTGCAATCGGTATAAAACCCGTGAGACCTGAGACCGGTTATGGCTACATAAATGCATACGAGGTATTCAATGTCATTGGAGGTGATGTCTGCTACAGGGTAAGCAGATATGTTGAAAAGCCGGACAGAGAAACTGCAATAAAATATATTGATGAAGGAAATTATTACTGGAATGGCGGTATTTTTATCTGGCAGGCAAAGGCTGTAATGGCGGGTATAAAAAGACATATGCCGGAGTTATACAGCGGGCTTATGAATCTTAAAAATACCATGACATCAAAGGATTCAGAGAAAATTGCCGGTATCTATAGAAGCCTTCAGAGAAAATCCATCGATTACGGGCTTATGGAAAAGGCAGATAACGTTTTAATGTTACCGGCACAATTCATCTGGGACGATGTGGGAACATGGTCATCACTTCTGAGGGTACTGGAGCTTGACGAGAATGGGAACTATGTAAAAGGCAATGTCAACTATGTGGACACAAAAGATTGTGTGATATTCAGCGAAGATTTGCCTGTAGGCACTATCGGTGTATCAGATCTTGTAATTGTTGTTTCAAAAAAGGGTATTCTTGTGTGTAATGCAGACAGGGCACAGGAAGTAAGGGAAATAGTAAAACAACTGAACGTGGAATCAACAAAAAATGCCAAGGATATTTAATTGTTTCCCCGTTGTCAGGTTTTGAACTCACAACTCAAAACTCACAACTCAAAACTGTATTTCATGGGGGGTCTATGATTTCAAAAATTTCCACAGCTACAATTTATGGTATTGATGGCATAAAGATAGACGTAGAGGTCGACATATCATTCGGATTACCTGCTTTTAATATTGTGGGTTTACCTGAAACATCTGTGAAGGAGAGTAAGGAGAGGGTAAGGGCTGCCATAAAAAATGCGGGGTTTGAATTTCCGAACGACAGGATTACCATAAATCTTGCCCCTGCAGATGTCAGGAAAGAAGGTTCCTCCTTTGATCTTCCCATTGCCATCGGTATACTCGTATCATTGGGTGTCATAAAAGAAGAGACTATAAGAAGCTATCTTATCGCAGGCGAACTTTCTCTTGACGGAAGAGTGAAAAGCATTAAGGGCGTCCTGCCAATCGCCATGCTGGCAAAAAGGGCGGGTATAAAAAACCTGATTGTGCCACAGGAGAACGGGAATGAGGCATCAATCGTAAAAGGCGTTAAAGTACAGGGAGCAACCCATCTTCTTGATATCGTCCATTATTTCAGGGGCGAATGCGAACTTCAGGAATTCATTGCCGATGATGACCTTTTATTGAATCAACATGTGATGAGCGACGGGACCAATTTTTCAGACATTAAAGGACAGGCACATGCGAAACGTGCCCTGGAGATATCAGCGAGCGGGGGGCATAATGTCCTTATGATAGGCCCACCCGGGTCAGGTAAGACTATGCTTGCAAGGGCGATACCCACAATCCTCCCTCCACCTGGTTACGAAGAAGCAATTGAAACAACGAAGATACACAGCATTGCAGGTCTCTTGGATTCAAACAGATACCTTGTACTCGAAAGACCTTTCAGGTCACCCCATCATACCATCTCCGATGCAGGACTGATAGGAGGCGGCCACGTTCCGAGACCTGGTGAAGTGAGCCTTGCCCACAACGGCGTTCTGTTCCTCGATGAATTTCCTGAGTTTAAAAGGAATGTTCTCAATTCTTTGCGTCAGCCCCTTGAAGATGGTTATGTGACGATTTCGAGGGTTGCCCATGCCATCACATTTCCGGCACGGTTCATGCTGATCGCTGCAATGAATCCCTGTCCATGCGGCTATTGGGGTGATTCCCGGAGGGCATGCAGTTGCAGCGGCACACAGATTCGCAAGTACAGGTCAAGAGTTTCCGGCCCACTCCTCGACAGGATGGATATACACATTGAAGTACCGCCTGTTACGGTAAGGGAACTTTCTATCGAAAGAGAGGGAGAACCGTCCGAAAGGATACGGGAAAGGGTGCTTGGTGCGCGCAAGATTCAGGGAGAAAGGTTCCAGGGGAAAAAGATATATTCCAACAGCCAAATGCCTCCACGGTTAATCAAGAAATACTGTGTCTTAAATGAAGGCGGAAAAAACCTCCTCGAAAAGGCCGTAGAAAAGTTTGGTCTCTCGCCCCGCGCCTATCACAGGATTCTCAAGGTTGCCCGCACCATCGCCGACCTTGAGGCAAAGGAACACATTGAGGAGTCACATCTGGCTGAAGCGATCCAGTACAGGGCACTTGATAAGAGAATGACGGTATAATAAAATTAGGAGTCTATCCTGCTCATGAAAAAATCATACCAATCCGCCCCGCAGATACCTCTATAAATGGTCGGGATGACTGGATTTGAACCAGCGGCCTCTTGCTCCCGAAGCAAGCGCTCTACACCATGCTGAGCTACATCCCGACTGTCTTTAGAATAACAGACTCACACAAAAAATTCCATTGATTTTTCTATATAGACATGATAGTTATTCACACTTTTGCCGAGGAGGTTAACTATGGCAGAAAAAAAAACCGTTAAGATTACCGATCTCACTTTGAGAGACGGCCACCAGTCACTCTTCGCCACACGCA
This sequence comes from Pseudomonadota bacterium, assembly GCA_026388245.1. GTDB lineage: Bacteria > Desulfobacterota > Syntrophorhabdia > Syntrophorhabdales > Syntrophorhabdaceae > MWEV01. The sequence goes on from JAPLKD010000085.1 coordinate 3,648, forward strand.
TGAGGACAGAGGATATGCTGCCCATCGCAGAAAAGATGGACAGCATTGGTTTCTATTCAATGGAGGTTTGGGGTGGGGCCACCTTTGATGTAATGACAAGGTTCCTCAATGAAGACCCCTGGGACAGGGTAAGACTCCTTAAGAAAAAGATGCCGAATACAAAATTTCAGATGCTTTTACGTGGACAAAACCTTGTGGGCTATAGAAATTATGCGGATGATGTAGTGGACGCATTTGTTGAGAAAGCTGCTGAGGTGGGAATTGACATATTCAGGGTATTCGATGCCCTCAATGACGAAAGGAACTTTATCGCTGCCTTTAAGGCAATACAGAAATGCGGCAGGCATGTTCAGGGTGCCCTCTCTTATTCGCTCACGGAAAAAAGGCTTGGGGGTCCCATCTTCAACATCGACTACTATACCAACAAGGCCAAACACATCGAGGATATGGGTGCGCATTCCCTTTGCATTAAGGACATGGCTGGCATCATTTCCCCTTATGACGCATATGAACTTATATCAGCCTTGAAAAATAGTTTAAAGATACCCGTTCACCTCCATACCCACTATACAAGTGGCATGGCTTCCATGTCCTGCCTGAAGGCGATTGAAGCAGGTGCAGACGGGATAGATACATGCCTTGCACCTTTTGCCCTGCGCTCTTCACATCCTGCAGTTGAACCATTTGTTATCACACTGAAAAACACCCCTTATGACACCCACTTTAATCTTGAAACAATAGCAGAGATCGATGAATATCTTGAAGCTATTGTTCCCGACTACATGTCCTTTGCCGATACAACGAGGTTCTCCGTTATTGACATAGGGGTTCTCATGCACCAGATTCCTGGCGGTATGATAAGCAACCTTGTGAGCCAGCTAAAACAGGCAAAGGCCTTGAACCGCCTCAAAGAAGTCTACGAAGAGATACCGAGAACGAGACAGGATCTGGGCTTCCCTCCCCTTGTAACACCTACAAGCCAGATCGTCGGTGTTCAGGCAGTCTTCAATGTTATAGCAGGGAGATACAAGATGATTTCCAAAGAGGTTAAAGATTATTTTTATGGCCTTTACGGAAAACCGCCGGTTGAAGTAAGCGAAGAAATTAGTAAAAAGGCTTTAAAGGGTTACGAAAGGGGAGAGACACCAATCAAAACAAGACCGGGAGATATCCTTGAACCGGAATTGCCAAAGGCAAGAGAGGCGTTAAAGGGGATAAGCAACAGGATGGAAGATATCCTTATCTATGCGCTTTACCCGATGACAGGACTGGAATTTCTAAAAAAGAAATATGGGATTCAATAATCCCTCAATTTTTTTATTGACATTTTTTGTTTATTTGTTTAGGAATTTTTAAAAACAAAGGAGGTAATAGAATATGCCTGCAAGAATTGATGAAGATGCCTGCACAGGATGTGGAGCGTGCGCAGAGGTATGCCCTGCCGATGCTATAACCGTTGACGATACGGCTAAGGTCGACTCTGAGCTCTGCACGGAATGTGGTGCATGCGTAGAAGAATGCCCTGTTGAGGCAATCTCCCTGGAAGAATAATTTTACTTTCCCGCAATAAAATAAAAGGATGAGGCGTTTTGCCTCACCCTTTTATTTACCGGGCTCGATTGCCTGTTTTTTAAGCTTTACAAAGATTTCACCAATATCTCCGACAAATCCAATGCCTTCATTGTTTCAATCTTTTCCTTATCCTTGATAGCATCTTCCATCATAATCAGGCAGTAAGGACAGGCAGTAACAACGGTATTTGCAGATACGTTTATGGCCTCATCGATTCTTGCGTGGTTAATCCTCTTATGGTGTTCTTCCATCCATATCCTGCCGCCGCCGCCGCCGCAGCAGAAGCTTCTGTCATGGTTTCTTTCCAGTTCAACATAGTTGCCCTTTTTCACTTTATTGACAACATTTCTTGGCTGTTCAAAAACCCTGTTGGCACGACCGAGATAGCATGGGTCATGGTATGTGATGGTCCCTTCGATTGAAGGATTGACTGCGATTTTGCCCTCATCGATGAGCTTCCAGAGAAACTCTCCCTGATGATATACCTCGAAGTTTCCACCGATCTGGGGGTACTCGTTCTTTAATGTGTGGTAGCAATGGGGACATGTGGTAATTATCTTCTTGATGCCAAGTTCATTGAGAAGTTCAACATTACCCTGTGCGATACCAAGATACAGGTCTTCGTTCCCGCATCTCCGTGCAGGATCGCCACAGCATGTCTCGTCCTGGCCGAGGGTACCGAATGAAATACCAGCCTTGTTGAGTATTGTGGAAAATGCCTTGGCAACCTTCCTGTTCCTGTCATCGAGGGATGCGACGCATCCTACCCAGTACAGATATTCAACTTCTTCCGCGCCGGCATTTTTTATCTCAAGGCCTTCTACCCATTCCGTCCTCTGTCTCTTTCCCATCCCGTAAGGATCACCCTTCTGCTGCAGGTTTTTGAAAAGAAGTCTTGTTTCAGGGGTTGTCTTGCTGAGTGTCAATGTCAGGTATCTTCTCATTTCAATGTTTTTGTCAAAGGTAGGTATTGAGACTGGACAGTTTACCTGGCAGGCAAGACATGCAGTACATGACCAGAGGGTTTCTTCATCAATAACTTTGTCAATTAAGCCATCCTCATTTTTTACCCCTGCTGCTGTCCTCTCCCACTCGGCCTTAAGGTCCTGGATGAATTTCTTCGGTGAAAGCGGTTTTTCAGTTGCATAGGCAGGGCACAGGTCCTGACACCTGCCGCACCGTGTGCACGCATCAAGGTCAAATGTTTGTCTCCATGTAAAATTCTCTATGGAATTCACACCAAATTCTTCAGCATTCTCAAAATCTTCAATGGGTGCAATGGCTCCACGTGGGGAATCTTCAACGCCCCTGAACATCATGTTCAACGATGAAGTAATGACGTGAAGCAACCTTGAATAGGCAATATATGCGATGAGTCCGAAGGATATGAGCATATGGAAATACCAGAAAAATTTGTGAGCAGCCTTAATCCCGTCCTGACCAAGACCAAGGAAAAGATAGGATGTAATCCAGCCTACGAAGCTCCATACCTCGAAATCCGGCCTTGATGAGGCAATCCTTGCACCTTCCACAAGGAAGCCCGTTACGAGAACCGCCAGTATCCAGACTAATGTAATTGCGTCATCGGGTTTATTATCAAGCCTTGAAGGTCTGGTAACATACCTTCTCCATATTGCCATCATGATGCCGATGATTGCCACAAGGCCTGCTGCATCGAGCACTGCAGAGAAGATCAGATAAAAACCACCCTGAAGGATGTTTGCTTTAAAGAGCGGCCTGATGACATCATCCTGAATAGCTACAAGTGCGGTGCCTATAGCAAGAAGGAGGAAGCCCCAGAAAATGAAAAAGTGCATTGAGCCGGGAAATGACTCACGCAAAAGGGATTTATGAAAAATGCCGTTATCGATGAAATATGCTATTCTTTCGCCCAGCCTCTTTGAAAAATCGAAAGGGGCGCACTTGCCTTTCGCAATCTTCCACATGGTGTACCTCTTTTTCAGGCCCACGATGAGAACAATAAAGGTAATTACCATTAATGCATATGATAACCATCTTGCCCCTTCTCCCACATTCCAGAAGATTTCTCTCCCGATGATTTCCATTATATGCCTCCTAACAGTTTTGATTTGTTATAATTTTCACAAATGAATATAAAATAAAGGAGATTGCAAAATCAATAAAAATATATCGTACGCAAAACTGCGGTTTGCAACACATTGAGACATTTGTCATCTGTTTTACCAAAAAAACTTCTTGACACATATTTAACCATTCTGATAAAAGGTGTATACACTCTTAAATGAAAAAATCTATCCTGACCATAATCGTAGCCACCTTTATAATTACAATCACATATGGCCTCGCATTCTCCGCCGCGGTAACCCATAAGGTGAAACCAGGTGAAAACCTTTACAGCATCGCAAAAAAATATCAGGTTTCTGTGGATAAGCTGAAGAGCCAGAACAATTTAAAAACAAACAAACTGAGCATCGGCCAGCAAATCACTATAAAGAGCGACTCAACAGTGGCTACAGGGACAACAAAGGCAACGACAAAAACAAAATCAACGACAAAAACAAGAAAAGAAGTGAAAAATACCCAGCCGGTTGAGGTCGTTATCACGGAGGATGATGGCGAGTTTATCGAATACAAGGCAAAAAAGGGCGATACCATCGACAAAATCGCCGCGAAGTTCAACATCGACAAAGAAGATATCCTGGAAGCAAATAACATAACAGATAAAAAGTTTAAACCCGGAAAAGTTATACTTATTCCCAAGATCATTGAAGATAAAGACGATGAGTTTGTAACCCTTGCCGGTAAATCCATTAAACCATGGAAAAGTAATGATGAAAAATACATGCTGGTAAAGGTGGCAAAGAGTTTCATAGGAGCGCCATACAGGTATGGAGGGGAGAGCGTCAAAGGTCTGGACTGTTCTGCCTATGTAAAAAAGATCTATGACATATTTGATGTTCCGCTTCCAAGGAGTGCGCGGGAACAGTTTAACGTAGGCGAAAAAATCACAAAAGACGATCTTGTCATTGGAGACCTCGTTTTCTTCAAAACAAAAAGATATATAAAATACCCCACACATGTTGGTATCTATATCGGAGAAGATCATTTTATCCACTCATCCTCGGGACATAACAGGCTTGGTGTTAAGATCGATTCGCTTTCATCCGATTTTTATGGCAGGACATTTATAGGGGCTGTAAGGGTAAAAAAAACATCTGAGGAAAGTACTGATACAACAAAAGCTTCTGAAAAAACTACTAACAACTCCTGAAACCAAAAGTTCTTTTCTGTGTTATAATTAGACCATAATCCTTAATAATACAGGGTGTTTTATGGTTGCCGCCCGGCAATGTGTATCGCTGATTATCTTTTCTTTTCTTCTTCATTTAGCGGGGTATTATGTGCTCTTCCACAAAATAGAGCCATTTTTATGGCTCCTTTTCACTTCAAGTGGGTAACCCTGTTTTACTGTAGTCCAGTTTCCCCGTAATCATGTAGATTATGGTCTTGAGGTTTTTGAAGGTTTTGTAGCCACGGGCTTTTGCCTTGGCCGCTTGAACCAGACTGTTCA
>JAPLKD010000275.1 GCA_026388245.1 Pseudomonadota bacterium
GCATAATCAGGGTCTTCCCTGAGCCTGTTGCCATCCAGAAGGCAAATTTCTGTAAGTCCTCCTCTGCAAAATCATCAGTAATGGCAATATCATGTTCTTTTTTATGATGTTTCAGAAAATCATTTAATTCCAGGAGAAAGGCAGGATTTCTGTTTTGCAGATTATCGAGGACAATCTCCATCAATAATACGGATAAGTATTGAAAATATTTAAGCAATACCTTTGGCTCACGTCTGTAGTTAATCTTCCCTGTATAAAATCGGATATGTTCATCATATTTCAACAGGCTGTTTTCGGATAACCTGTCTTCGTTTAAACCACTAAGACCGCACAATGCACTGACAAAACGGCTCCTCCCTTCGGTATTGTAATCAGAACGCACATCTTTCAGTTTTTCTTGTAATTCTTTGAATTCGTTCACCCCGAAAAGCGAAAGGAGGTATCTGTTCAGGATGAGATATTTTTCGATTTTCATTTTTAATAATTATGTTTCAAATTCACTTCGCGGTAGCTCAGATTGGCGGATGATTGATTGTAATGTGCCGATACGAATTTCCGGATGGTCAGGGACCGGAACTGTTATGGTACGATCAGGCACTCTCTTTTGCATTACCACGTGACTACCTCGCCGACGGACTTCCATGAAGCCGTGGCCGCGTAAAATGGCGCACACTTCTTTGCCTGAGAGTATGCGAAGTTTACCCAACGGCAACCTCGACCTGCGTGACGAAGACCTCCCCATGCATACGGTACCGTATCTCTTCGGGAGATGCAGTCTCATAAAATAGCTCTAATGCTTCCTGAAGGTTATCCCTTGCACCCTCGATGGTATTACCCTGGCTTGCAATGTCCAACTCAGGGCACAACGAGACATATCCATTGCCCTCTCGCTCAATAATTGCTGTCAATTTCATATGCTGCCTCCTGTCATAACCGGAATAATGTTATTATCGCATAAACATGTAACGTTTTGATAGCCCCTCACAACAGATTCTGTTTAGCCCCCCATCAATGTCTTGAACTCAGGCTCTATTTGGCGGATTTCGACTAAGTGAGCGCCGAGTTGAGGCGTCAGTACGCTCTGCCCGTTGATGTATACGACAGCAGGCACCCATGACTCGAGCTGCCCGGTGATGAACTCCTTGTCATCAGTAAAATCCGCTTTTGTCCACGTGTCGTCGTATTCCCGCCAGACAACGGCTATGTTCCGGCCCTCTTTTTCGCCGAGAATAAAAAGGTATTTTCTCCGTCGGGCCGTGGCAATCCCTCTCACCTTTACCTTGCAGACCTTCAATCCGAGGAGATAGTTGAATGTCTCCGGAATATCAACGGTCATCTCCTGCGGCTCACCTGCTTCCTCCATATTTACCTTCAGCTTGTAAGTAAAGGGCTTCTTGAGGGAGTCAATGCTTAAAAGGCTTGGAGCATCCCGCGTCTCAAAGTCAAGGAAGTATTTCAAAAGATAATCGTCGCCGAAGAGGTTCTGTGCGGCGCTGTTTGGCTTCACTTCGATGTTATCAAGGGTGTCTTCGTATTGTTCCAGATACTGGTATTTCATAAAATGGCTAATGCCGTTGCTGTTCTGGGGTTTTCCATTCTTCCAGTCATCGCTGTACACCACCTTCTTGATGCGGGGGATAAGAACGGTCTCAAAATAGTTTGCCATCTCAATGAGGATATACTTACGGTTACCTCCGTCGTCCCGATTGAGGTTAATGACGGCATGGGCAGTAGTACCGGAACCGGGGAAGAAGTCCAAGATAACACTGATGGGGTCTGAGTTAGTTCCAGCAGAGACACAATCAAGCACCGTAAAGATTGACTTAGGGAAGGAAAAAACAGTCTGGCCAAACATGTCGTTTAGCAGTTTACTCCCGAAAGTGTTCGCCGAATACCTTTTATGCGTCCAAGCTGTCTTATAATTCATATTTGTTTTGGTTCTAATTATATCCCAAATCCGTCTTTTTCTATTGAACTCAACGTGCAGCTCTTTCACTATTGATTCTACGGTGTTTCTAGCAAACACCCATTTCCTCTCGTTCCCCTTTGCATCAATCGGATAAATCTCGAGAGTGCCATCTCCTTTCACCACATTAACGGATTCCGGATGAAATGAATCGGCACAAACATTCCCAAATCCTACAATCTTTTTATCTTTAACATAAATGGGATAGAAGCAGTTTGCGGCGGACTCCCGCAAATGTTCACCTTTTGACACATCTCGGAGTGGTCTTATGTCCGCAGCTTCCTGTCTATTTTGTAAACCTATGTATCTTCCCGGCTTAGGATATATAAAGTAGGCAAATTCATGCGTATAAGAAAAATTGTCTCCCTGCTGTCCCGAAGGATTATGTACTATTGATATACATGTTTTTTCATATTGTGGAAAATTCTGTGTAACGATTCGGCCAAGGACCTCCTGTTCGGTTTCATCAACGGCAATCACCTGAACTCCATCTGTACGAAGAAAATCTTTTGCTAAGTAAATTCTATTTTCCATTAGGGACAGCCAAGAAGAATGTTTGTAGTAGTTTTTGTACAGAATTTCTGAGGACTTTGCGTTATAAGGCGGATCAATGTAAATACATTTAACCTTTTCTCTATATTTCTCGGTAAGGAGGTTTAGACCCTGCCAGTTTTCACTCTTGATGACCAGCCCGTCGAGCAGATCATCCAGGTCTGCTGTTTCCGTTAGCTTCTCCAGAAGCCTGTCCTTAAAGTCCTGCGGGAAATGTTTCGTATCAACGGGCAGTTTCTTCTCTTTTAACTCCTTGACGGATTTGATCACTTCAAATCCAAGCTCCTTCCATTCCTTAATCTGTGCCTTATTTTTCAGAATGTCCTGATAGGATTCTTCCGGAATCATGTCTGAGGTAATCACATACTCCGTCCTGATGACAAACTTCTTCTTTTCCCAGAGCCGCTTCTGGAATTCCTCGATCTGGGCAAGGAAATCGATGATCTTCTCCCCGATTTCCCTCACCACCTTGGCGCGGGCGATATGCTTATCAAAGAACCGCTCCTTCTCCAGCGTTTCCAGGGAAATTACCTCTGCCTTGATGAAATAGTCCAGTTGTTCAGAGAGAAACCTTTTCAGATTCTTATGGATGAAATAATCCCTCGAATTCTTTGCGGAAAACCGAGAAAGCTGATAGAGGAGTAAAGGCTTATCGTTCTTGCTTATAAACTGGAGAAAGCCCTTGAGCTTCACGTCCTTTATTCCTTTAATAACGGTATCACAGATGGCCCCGTTGACCTTTTCCTGTTTCGCTGTATTGCTTCCGCCTTCTACCCCGTACCGTTTGACTTCCTCGGCGCTCAATTCCCTGTACTGAAAGCGAATGAAAAGCGTTAAACCGTCATCCCCCGTCTCGCAGGGGGTTTCGTCATGGAGAACAAAAAAGCGGGCTTTTGTCGCCTTGTTCGAGCCCAGTTCCTCCTTTGCCGCAACAGTGCGGAAGACGACTTTGAACGTTTTTGCTGCATCGGTAAAAAACGCGTAATCCCGAAAAAGGATGCCTGTCTTTGTGTAATACTGGTCACTGTTTGCCCAGTAGAGCTTTACCTCTTCACCGTTGTAAGGGATGGCATATTTGTGGTTCTTAATGGAGTAGCGGTATTGGGGCACAAAGTCACCCTCCTCATAATAGCGGGAAAAGAAACTGTAGATGTCGTTGAAGACCTGAAGTTTAATCTCGTCAATCGTCTCAGCTTCTTCCTTCTGCGCCCTGATATTAAGATACTCACGCCCCACCGGTGTGTCCCGGAACTCATCTTTCAACGCGCCGGAGGCAAGAATAGCGCCTGCTCCAAGTGTCTGAATCACCTTCTGTTTTGCTTCTTCAAGCCGTTCAGCGATGTTGACAAGCCGCTCATCCTTCTGCTTTGCAAAGGCACTCTCCACAGTTTTTTTGAGGTCCTCATGGATGAACTTTTGTATTTGATCCCTCTTAAAATTCAGAATCCGGTAGATTCCAAAATCAAGATCCGCTGCCTCAAACTGAAAAACCTCTTCCAGCAACTCCTGAAACTTCTCAATAGGATTCACATAACACCTCGTTCATTAATCCCCCTGTCAGAAACCTCTATCGTTTCCCGAAGCGCCGGTAGTAGATCGGTTTCTATGTTATCGAATATTCGTGGCATCTGACCCCTAAACAGGCTTAGGGACACCCGGAACTTCCCCAACTCTGATTGCTGTATACAGAATGTTAACCCTTTAATTCAATAAATTCAAATAGTTTTTTAATTCCTTCATGGCTTTATGGGAATCTGGAAGAACTGCTGGTCTTCAACGTAGACAGCTTCATCGAGTCTGGTTTCTCGGGCGGTTCGGAACGGTTGGCATCGGACTTGCGTATCCAGTCAAAAAAAGAATCGCTCCAGGTTGTAACAAAACCCTTTTCTTCCAAAGCTCGTTTTATTTCCATATCATCAGAATAGATTGGGGTCGGACCAAGCCAACCCATTGAAATAAATCGTTTTATGTATGGAAAATGGCCAATTTCAGGGAAGAAAAAATAAAACCAACATTTCTTCCCGTTTCGGGCGGTGTCCGGATTTACCGGAATTGGCAGGATTCATCTTTTAATTCGCAGTGAATGAAAGTACCTATGGTACATAAACATAGATAAAATTAGGCTTTTATGAATAACTCTATTTGCTCAGCAGTCGCTCAATTTCCTCGTCAGTAAACTGCAACTGCTTGAAAATCCTTTTACAATACACAGGATCCAGTGTCTTCTTGCCCATCTGGATAGGAGCTGAATATCTTGTTTTTTTGATTGTTCTTGCATATATTGCATGGTCGGTAGACCCCTGCCTTACGAAGACTACGCCTCCTTTCTCCAACAACTTTATCAATGTCTTGCTCGACATTGATGGAATCTTAGGCATATGAAGGGACCTCATGAACTTCAAGAGGCCTGATAATTAGACCCTTCTTGGGTTCTTTATACCATTCAGGCTCTGTGTCTTTAAGAAATTCTATAATTTCGTTTGTAGGGATTGGTGATACAGCTGTATTCGGGTTTTCTTTTATGTCTTCGAGATATAACTCTATCGCTGATTTGAGATTTTTTTCAACATCTGCAAGGTCACTTCCTCTCGCTGAAACATTTAATTCAAGGCAAATCGCAATGTATTCAAGCTTACTTTTTCGAACCATAGCTGTATACTTCTTTTCCATCAATCCCTCCATCTTGCATACTTTTATTACTGCTCATTATACCACAATGGACCGGCATTTCGTAAAATTTAATCTGTGAGGACATAAAAGTTTTCGGGTAGATTGGGTCGGACCCCAAACTGAATGGCTCTAAAAAGACATTGTGGTATATTGTAGAATTTGATATATTCACTTTATCGAGTGGGTAAGGGTACTCAACAGTCTTGCCCCGGAAGGTGAAAGGTTGAAGAAGTCATTTATATCAAGTGAAGATGTATTGAATAAGCTGCGCGAGAATGGGAGCCAATTGCAGGCTATGGGAGTGAAGCGGCTCGGACTCTTCGGGTCCTTTGTCCGAGGTGAACAGAAAAATGCCAGCGATATAGATTTTATCGTCGAATTCGAAACCGACAAGAAAACCTTTGACAACTTCATGACCTTCTCTTTTTTTCTGGAAGTCTTGTTTCAGCGGAGAGTTGAACTCGTTACCGCAGAGTCCTTGAGCCCCTATATCGGGCCCTACATTCTAAAAGAAGCCGAATATGTCAGCCTCGCCGCTTGAATATCTACGCCACATTCGACTTTTATAGACTTAAGTTTAGTATATGTCCGGGAGAAAGTAATCCCAATCTGCTCTTTGTGTCTGAGTAAATAGCTCTTCTCGATGGTCTGGTAAATGATTTCGAAGGGGGACTCAAAAAACTGTGGCTCATCGAATTCAAAATCAGGGACAATCCGTAAGTGGGGAATCTTCCCGCAATCGGGGTCGGCACAGTCGATGGACTGCCCGGGACATTCCCGACGATGGCATATCCTTCCCTGATAAGTAGGTGATCAAACACAAACACTTCCCATGCATGTGATATGCTGCTCATTTGCCGGGCATATTTGGCAAGCGGTTCAAGCAACGAGAAATAAGTCATGATAACTGCAAGGTCAATATCTGAGGGATTAGGGTCATTGCCGGCAACCGAACCGCAAATAGCTATCTCTGCAACTTCTGCAAGTTCCCCGGCCTTCTGTGCAAACTGCCGGGCTGCATCTTTTAATACGCTGTTCCTGGTAACTTTGATCATCTATAAATTCTATTATACCGAATTTGCAATTATTGAGATACATTTAAAATGATCACACGCAGTCCTTGCTAAAGCCTGACTGCGGCAATTACCACTTGTACTGTGCAGCAGATACAGGAGGAACAATTGCGAAGATTATATCCCATAACATATAAAACAACACATCCTGACAGTCACAGAATCTGTTTCAGAAGAAAAAGACAGTCCCCAAAGACTCTTATGTTTCTACCCGTAATCAATACAGGTCAATCGGTCATTTGCCATGGAGAATATCCATGCGTATGGCTTCATGCTCACTTACCTTGCCCAGGTAGATTTGTGTTGTCTTCAAGTCCTGATGCCGGAGTATCACCTTGGATACGATTTCTAACGGTACTCCGTTACGGCTTGCATATGTTGCAGAGTATCTCCTGAGGTCGTGTGGAGAAATGGTGATATTCAGTTTGGCCCCGAGTTTCCTTATGAATGTCCTTGCCATAGAGTAGCAGGGTACAACAAGCATCCCGATGAAGTTACTGATGAAGAATTTACACAACTGGTTCATGATTTTGATAATAAGCTCATTATTCATAGAATTGTATTGACATTATCTCAATGAAATATAAGAATAGAACATGTATATCGCTAAAATAATTATGGAAACAGTTAATTATCAAAAGAAAATATAACTTTACAGTTGACATAAAAAGGGGGAAATATGAAAAAGATACTTGCTGTTTTGTTGGCAGTTCTTATGTTGCAGGCAGGTGTACTATTTGCGCAGGACAAAGTTGTAAAACCAACGGATGACGAGCTTAAAAAAATATTAGTAGATTTTGATCAGTATGCAGCAAAAGCAATGGTCGACTGGAAGATCCCCGGTATGTCAATCGGCATTGTTCAGGATGGCAAGCTTATATTTGCAAAAGGTTTTGGCGTAAAAACGTCAGGCAGTAATGATCCTGTTAAAGAAAACACTATTTTCCAGATCGGTTCGACCTCCAAGGCTTTTACCGCAACTCTTGCCGCGATGCTCGTGGATGAAAGAAAATTAAAGTGGGAAGATAAGGTCATCGATCATGCACCTGATTTTATGATGTATGATCCCTGGGTAACCAGAGAATATCAGATCGTAGATTTAATGTCTCAACGCAGCGGTATGCCCGGATATGCTGCTGATTTCCTTTTTTTATTAGGCTTTGACCGCTCGTATATAAAACATGCAATCCGTAATATTAAACCTGTGACCAGTTTCCGTGCTAAATATGCTTACCAAAACGGGCTATGGCTTGTGGCATCTGATATTATCGAAAAATATACCGGTAAGGCCTGGGAGCAGGTTCTTAAGGAGCGTATTTTTAACCCCTTGGGAATGCCTGATTCCTCGGCGGATAAGCAATCTTTTCTCAACGCCAAAAATGTATCATCATTGCATGTGGCTGAAGGCGACAAAATATCAGCCTTACCTAAAGATTGGGCATTTCTCGATTGGAGTTATATTGCCGGCCCGGCAGGCGCTATCAATTCAAATGTTGTGGATATTGCAAAGTGGCTGACTTTTCAGATGAATAACGGCAAAGTCAATGATAAACAACTGGTTTCAGAGGCAAATATGCAGGTAATACATTCGCCAAAAACCATAGTCAACTTAGGCAGTGAAGTACATAAAAACATATTTTATTGTTTAGGTTGGTTATATATGGAACATTCGCCGTATCCGATTATCTGGCACAATGGCGGCACCCAGATGAAAACCATGATTGCCTATGTCCCTGAACAAAAAATCGGGATAGTTATACTTTCAAACTATGTTACAGAGTTGCCTGAGCTGCTGGCTTTCAGGTTTATTGATCAGTATGCCGGTAAACCTGCCAAGGATTTGAGCGCTGAAGCATTAGCTGAGCTGGAAAAAATGAAGAAAGAAATAAAAACCAAGGGACCGGCAACACCAAAGCATCCTCTTACGGCAATGCCTTTGGAAAAGTATATCGGAGATTATTCGAATGATGTTTACGGCAAGATAAACATTTATGTTGTTGACGGAAAACTGACCATAGCGATAGGTCCTAAGAAGGTAAAAATGACTCTCAATCACTGGGATAAAGATATTTTTGCCGTGAATTCGTCTGTTTTTGGCTCTGATCTTGAATCCGTATTTGCGATTTTTCAGGTTGATCCGCAAGGCAAAGTAACAAGCATTACCCTTGATGCTCTGAATCAGAATGATGACCTGGGTGTTTTTAAACGGGTCGAGGAAGATACTGCGAAAAATAGTCCTCAAAACTCATAGGAATAGGTATCAGTATAAAAACATTCCACAATGTCTATACGTAATAGCTTCCACCTACAACTGCTGACCGATGGGTAGTCTCTGCTGGTGCTGATTACGTCATGAAGTCGTTGTGCTGTTAGGTTAAATGTGATATACATCAGTTTATGATTACAAAACATACCCTCATGTCGTGAAAGGGCGGTGAACCGTGAGCCCACTGGCAATTTCTTTGATCGCTTTTGTTTGTATCTTCGGCGGTACGCTGATCGGGATGTTCCTTCGGACGGCGCTACCCAAACATCACCTGAGTGATGAGTCAAAAGACGTAGTAAAAATGGGGATCGGCACGATCGCAACGCTGGCTGCCCTTGTCATTGGCCTGCTGCTGGCCTCGGCAAAGGGTAATTTTGACACGATGAACAACGGGTTTATACAGCTCGGCTCAAAGATAATCCTGCTCGACCGTGTCCTGGCCGAGTATGGACCGGAGACCAGGGAAACCCGGGATCAACTGCGCCGTAGCGTAACCGCCTCCATAGAGCGGATATGGCCGAAAGAAGGGACGGGACAAACGGAGGCTGAGGCTTTTGATCCAAGGGCTGCAATCGATACTCTTCAACACAAACTCCGGCAACTATCCCCGCAGAACGACGATCAGCGCTGGCTTCAGTCGCGGGCATTGCAGGTGAGCAGCGATATCTCCGAAACGCGCTGGTTGCTCATCGCACGCAAAGGACAGAGTTCGTTGCCAATCCCGTTTCTCGTGATGCTGATATTCTGGCTCGTAGTCATATTTTTCAGTTTCGGTCTGTTCGCTCCCCGCAATGTTACGGTATTTATGGTCTTGTTCATCTGTGCATTGTCGGCTACAGGCTCACTCTATCTACTGATGGAACTGGACCGTCCGTTCGATGGACTAATCGGAATCTCCAGCGCACCGATACACAACGCACTTGACTATCTTGTTCGGTAAATCCGGTACCGCTCTTTCGGGCTCTGTTTTTTTATTGTCTTGTTTAATGATTACCAAGCGAAAGAGCACCTTGATAGTTAGAACTTTCGGCTGTTTGCTTCAGGAAGTTATGTTACGTCTATCAGGAAGTTACAAACAGAGTCTATCCATCAATTTTGTTAACGATTTTGTCCATTTTCAGGGCTGAATAAGACCTTTCCTGCAATGCATTGGATCCCAGTTCACGCTGGGCTTCAGGGAAGTCAGCACCCGGCAAGAGCCGCTACTATCATAATAGATATGAAGAAAAATTTAATCATATTGTGATCCTTACATACTTCACACAGCTTTGCAAGGAGATTTAGGTTAAATATTGCCTTAGAAAAATATTTTGTGGTAACATGTTATGGATAAGTTTTTTACTAAATGTATACATTCATACCATAAGAGATGAAAGAGATGAAACTTCTGCAAATCCCTATTCTACTTTGCGCACTATGTCTTTTTCTATTAACCGGTTGTCTGCCGAATAAGAAGTTAACTGTTGCGGCGACATCGACATTGCTGGAAGGGGTGGCAAAATCTGCCTTTCAACAATCTGATCTTAAGCTGGTCCGTGAAGGAATTCCCGCCTATCTGATGCTGATGGACGGCATGATCGAGTCGGTGCCGGACAATGAGCAGCTGCTCATCAATGCTGCCCGGACCTATTCTTCCTTTGCCTCGGCCTTTATTGAGGACACCGATCCGGAGTATGCGAAGCTGCTCTACAGGAAGGCAAGGTATTACTCCCTGCGATCCCTGGAGATAAGAGGGCTCAAGGACCCTGCTCAAAGTCTCTTTGACGCATTCAAGGAAGGCGTGAAGGGCTGCGGCAGGGAAGATATCCCCTACTTATTTTGGGCAGCTACTTCCTGGGGAAACTGGATCAAACTGAACCTCGATTCGATGGAGGCGCTTGCTGAGCTTCCAAGGGTTGAACTGATGATGAAAAAAGTACTTGAACTCGACGAAGGTTTTTATTATGGCGGGCCTCACATCTTTATGGGGATATGGTTTGCCTCCTGGCCCAGGGACGCCGGCGGAGACCTGAAAAAGGCTCAAAAACATTTTCAGAGGGCTTTAGAGATGGGGCAGGGTAAATTTTTAATGACCTATGTCTATTATGCGAACTTTTATGCGCGGCAGGCCCTTGACAAAGACCTTTTCGTCTCCACCCTTCAAAAGGTTCTGGATGCTCCTGCTGATATATCGCCGGAGGTAACACTCCTTAATACGGTTGCCAGGAAGAAGGCAGAGGATCTGTTGAATCGCAAAGAAGAAATTTTCGAATAGGAGCAAATATGAACATTCGCAGTGGAATCAAATTTATTGGGCCCTTGTTGCTGGCATGTCTTCTTTTTATCGGGATCGCACACGGAGCGGAGAAAGGGGTTGTCATCAAGCTGGCCACCTTGGCCCCGGAGGGAAATTCCTGGGTTAAGATGCTTCATGCCTTAAATGCTGAAGTGATGAAAAAGACCGAAAACAAGGTTCAGCTTAAGATTTATGCCGGAGGAGTGCTGGGCGATGAGCATGATATGCTTCGAAAGATGAAGATTGGCCAAATTCAGGCTGCAGCCCTGACCTCAGCAAGCCTCTCAACGATATTTAAAGAGATTGATGTCCTGCAAATTCCTTTTCTCTTTCAAAATTATGATGAAGTCGACCTCATTTTGAAAAAAATGGATACATTTCTCAAGAAGGGTTTTGAAGATAATGGATACATACTCCTGGGTTTTTCCGAGGTAGGATTTGTCTATCTCATGTCCTCCACTATTCCTATCTCCAGCGTAGCGGACATAAAAAAGGCAAAGGTCTGGATCCAGGAGGATTCTCACGTGGCCAAGGCAGTCTTCGATGCAGCCAAAGTGACGGCCATTCCCCTTTCTATTCCTGATGTTCTGGTGGGTCTCCAAACCGGTCTGGTGGATGTTGTTTATATTCCTCCCACCGGGGCCATCTCGCTCCAGTGGTTTACCAAAGTGAAATACCTGACAAATGTTCCCCTTGCGTATGTGGCAGGCGCTATCGTCATCAGTAAAGATGTATTTAAACATTTGTCGCCTGCCTATCAGGCTATTCTCCTTGAGAGCTCCCAGCGTCATCTGGGCCAATTGAAGGCGGTAGCGCGAAATGAAAATCAGGAGGCAATCAAGGTAATGGTGAAACAAAGGGTGAAGATCATAACCCCTTCAAAAGACCAGATTGATGAGCTCAGAAAACTGTCTAACGATGCAATGGGCCGCATTACCGGAAAGACTTTTTCCCGGACAACCGTGGATGATGTGACTTCTCAGCTGATAAATTACCGGAAGGGAGTGAAATGACTTGTAATCCTGTTAAGCGCCCTGATTCTCGTCGCCTTTTCTCAGATTATACTTCGAAACATTTTTTCCACCGGTATTGCCTGGGGAGATGCCCTTGTCCGGGGCCTCGTTTTATGGACAGGATTTATCGGGGCTACCATTGCAGCACGGGAGGGCAAGCACATATGTATTGATGTGGTTTCTCGATGGTTATCACCGAAGGGAAAAACGGCCGTCGAAATTATCATCCATGCCTTTTCGTTTTTGATTTGCTGCTTCCTGACTTATGCCGCCCTGAAATTTATTCATAATGAGTTCCAGATGAAGAGTGTAGTCTTCCTGGGTATTCCGTCCTGGGTATCAGAAATCATTCTTCCTGTTACCTTCGGCATAATGGCCCTCCGGTATTTATTTCAATTCCTTAAGAATATTCTCATGGTTCATCAACAGGAAAGAGAAGAATGACCCTTTTCCTGGTTATCCTTGCTATTTTCCTTCTGATGCTTCTTGGCGCTCCCCTTTTTATCGTTATTTCCGGCCTGACCCTCTGTTTGCTGTTTTCCGGTCAGATTGACTCCTCGGCCATGATCATCGAAATGCATCGAATGGCGACAACTCCGATCCTTGTCGCGATCCCCCTCTTCACCTTTGCCGGTTACCTTCTTTCCGAGAGCGGTGCGCCAAGGAGATTAATCAGACTCTCCAATGCAATATTAGGCTGGCTGCCCGGCGGGGTATCGATGATCGCGCTCCTCACCTGTGCTGTCTTTACCGCTCTCACAGGCGCGACAGGCCTCACTATCATTGCTATGGGAGGTATTCTCTTCCCTGCCATGTTAAAAGGAAAATACCCGGAATC
Source organism: Pseudomonadota bacterium (assembly GCA_026388245.1). Taxonomy (GTDB): domain Bacteria; phylum Desulfobacterota; class Syntrophorhabdia; order Syntrophorhabdales; family Syntrophorhabdaceae; genus MWEV01. The sequence continues at coordinate 12,654 of JAPLKD010000275.1, forward strand.
ATTCTCTCTCGGACTCTTAACCACATCAGGGACATTGGGTCTTCTCTTTCCCCCAAGCCTCCCTCTGATCATTTATGCCATCGTGGCAAAGGTACGGATTGATGAACTGTTTCTGGGCGGCCTCTTGCCTGGAATGCTCCTGATTCTCCTCCTTGCCCTGTTCTGTTTCAACAAAGCGATTGCAGTCAAAGTTCCGCGCACCAGGTTCAACGTGCCGGAGGTTTTCATGGCAGTGAGGGATTCAATCTGGGAACTCCCGCTCCCCATTGTGGTCCTGGGAGGTATCTATGGCGGATACTTTGTGGTAAGTGAAGCAGCCGCTATTACCGCGACCTATGTACTTCTGGTGGAGGTATTCATCTACAGGGA
>JAPLKD010000061.1 GCA_026388245.1 Pseudomonadota bacterium
GCATTCTCAATGTGAACCATTCAAACGGTTACATCAACCCGGAACCGCTGAAAGAACTCTGCAAATACCTTGATGCGGCGAATATCGACCTGAAGGGGTTCAGCAACGATTTTTATAACAAAATCTGCGAAGCCGAACTAAATCCGGTGCTTGAAACGATAAAAACACTCAAGAAATCAGGGGTATGGGTGGAGATAACAAACCTTGTCATTCCGGGTTACAACGATGATATGAAGATGATTACAAAATTATGTGAGTGGGTAAAAAACGATGTAGGTGCGGACACGCCTGTCCATTTTTCCCGTTTTTACCCCATGTACAAAATGACCGGTGTTGCTCCCACCCCGGTGAGCACGCTTGAGAAGGCACGGGAAATTGCCATAAAAACGGGGCTCCATTACCCTTATGTGGGAAATGTCCCCGGTCATCCTGGAAACAATACATACTGTCCCAACTGCAAAAAGACGCTCGTGAAAAGGGCCGGATACAGCATTCTTGAGAACGCGGTAAAGAATGGAAAGTGCAAATATTGCGGGGCAAAGATAGGAGGAATATGGCTGTGAAAGCGAATTTAGAATTTAGAATTAAGAATTTAGAATTAAGAATTAAGAATTGTTTTCTCGCCGGTTCCGGGTACCCGCTTGCGGGTATTCGCCGGTTCGCCGGTTCGCTATTGTCAACTGTTATCATAGCCACACTTTTTCTTCTCACTGTAACTGTTTCCGCAGAAGCGCCCTATACCGCTGTGCGGAAGCCGATTTTTGCAGGGTCTTTTTATCCGGCGGATAAGCATCAACTGGAGAAAAAGATAGATGGGTATCTCAAAGAGGCCGTGGCAAAGAGTGAAAAGATTCCTTCACAAATCTTTGGTGTTATTTCTCCACATGCAGGATACGAGTATTCAGGACAGGTTGCAGCGTACGGATATAACCAGATAAAAGGAAAAGATTACAAAACGGTGATTATTATCGGGTCGAGTCACCAGGTGCCTTTCAAGGGCATCTCAATTTACCCTTCAGGCTCCTGGGAAACCCCGCTCGGAAATGTCCAGATAGACCGGAAGATTGCACAGTATCTCATGGATAACTGCAAATCTGTAAAGGTCTATCCTGCGGCCTTTACCCGTGAGCATTCCCTGGAGGTACAGGTGCCCTTCCTCCAGCGCTCTCTTAAATCATTTACCATTGTGCCTCTGATTACCGGGTCTCTTGATGGAGATGACTATAAAAACCTCTCCGATGCCCTTCTGAAACTCCTCAAAGAAAACCCGAAAGACATCCTCATTGTTGCATCCTCCGACATGTCCCACTTCCATTCATACAACAAAGCGTCCCAAATGGACAAACTCGCCTTAAAAGATATAGATGAGCTTAATATTGAAAAACTCTTTGAAAATCTTTACAATGCGAATTGCGAATTGTGCGGCGCCCCTGGTGTGATTACCCTAATGATGGTGGCCTCGAAGCTGAATGGGCAGGCAAAAACACTCTACTATGCAAATTCCGGTGATGTGACACGTGATAAAAACAGGGTTGTGGGATACGGGGCTGTTGCCTTCATGTATCCCGATAAAAGCGACTCCGCTCTGAGCAAGCAAGAACAGAATACATTACTTATGATTGCCCGCAAAACCCTCGATGAATATATCTCGAAAGGCAATATCCCGCAGTTTGATATTAAAGCAGGCAAACTCCTTGAAAAAAGAGGGGTCTTTGTTACACTTACAAAAAATCATGACCTCCGCGGGTGCATCGGATATATTGTGCCGGTTGCGCCATTATACAAAGCAGTTATAGAGATGACGGTGTCGGCGTCAACCAGGGATCCCCGCTTTCCTCCTGTTTCAAAAGGGGAATTGAAGGACATCAATATTGAAATATCAGCACTCACCCCTTTAAAGCTCATTTCCGATCCCGCCGACATCGAGGTTGGAAAACACGGTCTTTACATCACGAAAGGTAACTATTCCGGTCTCCTGTTGCCGCAGGTGGCCACAGAGCATAAATGGAACAGGGAAGAATTTCTCAGGCAGACCTGTATAAAGGCCGGCCTTCCCCAAAATGCCTGGAAGGATAAAGGAACGAGTATCTACACCTTCATGGCACAGATATTCTCTGAGTAAACCTTAACATCGCCTTCCCCCTATGTGTAGCCTTTGCCCCGGCATTCTGTTACAATATGGCATGAAAAATGATTTTCTGTCGTTCACGCCCGAAGACCTGAAAAAGAGGGGATGGGATGTCCTTGATGTCATCATCATAAGCGGTGATGCCTATGTGGATCATCCATCTTATGGGGCTGCCGTAATCGGCAGGGTTCTGGAAAATGCCGGATACAGGGTCGGCATTATCCCGCAGCCCGATTGGAGAAAGCCCGACGATTTCAGGAAGCTGGGGAAACCCCGCCTCTTCTTTGGAATAACTGCCGGCAATATGGATTCCATGGTGGCAAACTATACGGCAAACAAAAGACCGAGACAAAAGGACGACTATTCTCCAGGAGGAAAGGCTGGATTGCGCCCTGACAGGGCAATAATCGTTTATGCCAACCGGATCAGGGAGGCCTTTGGAGATATTCCGATAGTTATAGGGGGAATCGAGGCAAGTCTGCGGAGATTTGCACACTACGACTGGTGGGATAATACGGTGAGGCGTTCTATTCTCCTCGACTCGCGGGCAAACATCCTTGTTTACGGGATGGGGGAAAGACAGGTCGTGGAGATAGCCAGGCAACTTGATGAAGGTATAAATCTTTCCGGAATCAGGGGCACTTCAATAATTGCAGGCTCCAGCCTGTGCGAACCGGTGTATCGGCGTATCGGCGTAACGGTGAACCGGCGAACCGGTAACAACGAACCGGCAACACATGACGATTTACCATTTACGATTCACGATTCACGAAATACGGCAGTTGAGATTCCTTCCTATGAAGAAGTAAAAGAGGACATGGAGACATTCAATGAAGCCTTCAGGCTGATCTATCAAAATCAGGATCCATTCACCGGGAAAACTATCATACAAAGGTATGGTACAAGGTATGTAATACAGTATCCGCAGCCCCTTCCCCTTACGGAACACGAACTGGACGCCATTTATGAGTTGCCTTACATGAAGAATCCGCATCCGTCCTATAAGGAAAAGGGTGGCATCCCCGGTTTCGAAACAATCAGATTTTCCCTCATCTCTCACAGAGGATGCTGCGGCGAATGCAGTTTCTGCGCCCTCTCCATGCATCAGGGCAGAATTATTCAGTCAAGAAGTAAAGAATCTATTCTAAGAGAAGTGACATTACTTACAAAAAGAGAGGATTTCAGGGGCACCATTACCGACATAGGTGGTCCAACGGCCAATCTTTATAAGGCAAAATGCCCTTTATGGGACAATAAAGGTGCCTGCCGGAACAAACAGTGTCTCATGCCGGAAAAATGCAAAAACCTGAAAACAGGATACAGGGATAGCATAGAATTATACAATGAAGTCCTTTCACTGCCAAAAGTAAAGCATGTTTTTTTGGAGAGCGGGATCAGATACGACCTGCTCACAGATAATGATTCCACCGGATATTTTTCACATATCTGCACATATCATATCAGCGGACAGATGAAGGTTGCCCCGGAACATACCGTCGATCGTGTCCTGAAATTAATGAACAAACCACCCTTCCACGTTTATGAGACATTTGCCAAACAATATATGGAAACAAACAGGCGGCTGAAAAAAGACCAGTATCTTGTCCATTATTTCATCAGTGCCCATCCGGGCTCAACATTGGAAGATACATTTGCCCTTTCACAATATCTTATGAAAAGAAAAATCCATCCTGAACAGATTCAGGATTTCATCCCCCTGCCCCTTACCCTGTCAGGCTGTATGTACTACACAGAAAAACACCCTTTCACAGGAGAAAAGGTATACGTGGCAAAGACGTTCCGGGAGCGTAAAATGCACCGAGCACTCATTCAATACAAAAATCCGAAAAATAAAAAGCTTATCGAAGAAGCGATGAAAATTGTGAACAAGAAACGTCCGGGTAAATCGTTTCTTTGGTTTTTCTGGTTTCTTTGGTTCCTTTGGTTTTAAACAAGAGAAACAAAAGAAATTATAGAAACTATAGAAACTATAGAAACATAAATATAGTCTTACAAAAATTGAAAAATATTTTATAATGATAATCACAACCACACATGGGAACCTCATTATGAACTACGAGAATCTGACAAAAGAAGAACTTGTACCGGAGTCAGAACTGAAGGAGGCTGAAACCGCCCTCCGTCAAGCCGAAGAGAAGTATCGGAATATATACGAAAATGCCACCGAAGGTGTATTCCAGACAAGCCCTGACGGGCGTTTTATCAGCGCCAATCCCTCCCTTGCCCGCATTCATGGCTATGATTCCCCTGAAGATCTCATCAATTCAGTAGATGACATGGCTCGTCAACTCTATGTAAGCCCTGAAAGGCGTGCAGACCTCATCAGGCTCCTCCAGAAATACGGCTATGCCCAGAACTTTGAAGTTCAGATGTACCGCAAGGATAGAACACTGCAATGGATTTCAATAAATGTGAAGGTCGTAAAGGATAAAGACGGGAAAGTCCTTTTCTATGAAGGCACCATGCAGGACATCACTCAGCGGAAGGTGGCCGAGCAGTCCCTCATGGAAAGTGAAGAGCGTTACAGGACCGCTATTGAGCATTCCAACGACGGTGTTGCCATCATACACGGAAACATCAACCAGTATGTAAATAGAAGATTCATTGAAATGTTTGAATATGAAAGACCTGAAGAGATAATCGGTAAACCGGTCATGATGGTGGTTCATCCTGACGACATTGAAATGGTAACCGATATCAACATGAGAAGACAGAAAGGTGAACCCGTTCCGTCACGATATGAATTCAAGGGTATTACCAGGAACAAAAAAAACATCTACATTGAGGTTTCAGCCACAAGCACTACTTTCCGCGGGGAACCCGTTTACCTTATTTACATGAGAGATATCACCGAAAGGAAGCAAGCTGAGGATGCCATCAGAAACGAGAGAAACAGGTTTCAGACCCTCTCCGAGAATGCCCCTTTCGGTATAGCCATGATCGATAAGGAAGGATACTTTACCTACATCAACCCGAAATTCATTGAAATCTTCGGCTATACGCTGAAAGATATACCCACAGGGAAAATGTGGTTCAAAAGGGCTTATCCGGACAGGAATTATCGAAAGAAGGCTATTCTTGATTGGATTGACGACGTTGAAAACACAAAGCCCGGTGAAAAAATGCCAAGGACTTTCGATGTAACCTGCATGGACAATAAAGTGAAGACGATCAATTTCATTCCTGTCATGCTCATCACAGGCGAACTCATTATATCATTTGAAGATATTACCGGACGTATAGAAGCCCATAATGCCCTTATCAAGTCCCACAAAGAACTTGAAAACCTCAACAGGGCAAAAACCAAGGCCGTTAATCATATCTCACACGAGCTGAAAACGCCCCTCGCTGTCATTCAGGGAAACATTCGTATTATGAGACGCAAGCTTGAAACCATGTCGCTTATAACACATTTTCAGGGACTCATTGAGCCCCTTGAACGGAATCTGGAGCGCCTTTTTAATATCTCGCGGGAAACCGATGAAATATTCAATGTATCCCAGGAACTTGAGGCGCTTGTTATTCTTGATGACATTGACCGCCTCTGGCAGCACATGGAAGTTTTATCCGAAATACCGCCTGACATCCGTTCTCACTGGGAAGCTCTTAAGAAATGGACAAGTCATCATCTTTCCGGCAGCACACAAAATTTTCAATCCATCGATTTGTCTCCCTTCATTCAGTCTGTCCTCGAAAAGATGAAACACCTCTTTGCCCACAGGAATATCCGTTTTCAGATAGACGGGGAAAATTTCCTCTTCATTTCTATGGACCCCGTTATTTTAAGGGACATCATTGAAAGTCTTGTAAAAAACGCCATCGAAAATACCCCTGATGGCGGAATTATTGCAATTACAATGGAACAGAAAGAAGACAAGATATGGCTTCATGTTACGGATTATGGGGTTGGCATTACAGAAGAAAACCAGCAGTACATATTTGACGGTCTCTTTCATACAGAGGAAACTGAATCGTATAGTTCCAAAAAACCTTATGATTTTGGAGCCGGCGGAAAGGGGCTCGAACTGCTCAGAATGAAAATCAACGGGCGGCGGTTTGGTTTTGATATATCCTGCAAAAGTAAACGTTGCGTCTATTTACCTACCGATCAGGATATGTGTCCGGGAGACATTGCCCTGTGCCAACATTGCAAATCTCCTGATGACTGTAAAACATCCGGAGGAACCATCTTTTCTGTATCATTCCCGGTGGGAAGCGATTGAGAATTTAGAATTTAGAATTTGATAAAGCCGAAAAATGAATAAACCTACTGAACATAGCATTTTATACCAAAAAGATGCGATCACAGTTGAAATTACAGACATGGCCTTTCCGGACGGTTACGGAGTCGCAAAGCATGAAGGGCTCGTCATTTTTGTTCCGGATTGTGTTCCCGGCGACATCGTAAAAATAAAGATTGTAAAAACCAGTAAAAAGTTCGCCTACGGGGAGCTTCTGGAAATTGAAACCCCCTCTCCTTTCAGGATCACCCCTGCATGCCCTCATTCTGATATATGCGGTGGCTGTACCATGCAAAACCTCTCATATGAAAAACAGCTTCAGGTTAAAGAAAATTATTTAAAAGAGTCCCTGAAAAGGATTGGGAGAATCGATATTGCAAACGTCAGAATCTCATCTATTATTCCATCGCCGGACATACATTTCTATAGAAGTAAAATCGAACTTGCCTTCGGCGAAGACGAGCATGGCATCATACTCGGTATGCGGAAAAGGGTTCCATTATCCGGAAAATATGCATGGGATGTGACGCCTCTCGTGAAATGCGATATCTTTAATGACATAATTCAAAAAATTATACCGCTCTTTAGAAGCTTTGCCGGCAAGAACAACCTTTCCGCCTACAACCCGCTCATTGGTAAAGGTTTTCTGAGACATCTCATCCTGAGAGAGGCAAAATCTACCGGCAATATGATGGCTATCATCGAAACAGCGAAGGGCAAGCTGCCTGATACGACAGAACTCTGGCAAACCCTTGTACAGGAGACCCCCAACATAAAAACCCTATACAGGATCATAAACGACCAGCCCGGAGATGTCATTCACTATGAAAGGTCTTCCAGGTTTTTCGGCGAATCATATATTACAGAATCGATGGGGGACATAAGTTTCCGGATTTATCCCGAATCGTTTTTTCAGCCCAATCCAAAGGCCGCTCACCTTTTATATGCCAGATTAGCGGAGTTTGTGCAGCATGAAAACAATGGGAAGGTGTTGGGTCTTTACTGCGGCACAGGCCCCATTGAAATCTTTCTTTCCCGTTGTGCGAAGGAAATCATCGGGATTGATTCATCCCATACAAACATTACCACCGCAAAAGAAAATTGCCATATGAACCGGATCGAGAATTGTACTTTCTATGAAGGCAAAGTCGAAAATGTCCTGAAAACTCTCCAATCAGGCAATGTTGATCTTCTTGTCGTCGATCCCCCAAGGGAAGGCATAAGCAAGGAAGGCTTAAATCTGATTTTCGCCATTCAGCCGAAAAAACTTGCCTACGTATCATGCAACCCCTCCACCCTTGCGAGGGATTTGAAAGAGTTTCTGGAGCAGGGTTATGCTATAGCGGAAATAGCTCCCTTCGACTTTTTCCCCCACACATCCCATCTGGAAACACTGGCAATCCTCGAAAGATGACAGAGGGCTGATTTACAACGACAGAAATGACAACTGGACAAAGAGAGATAAGGATACCGGTAGATTCATGGATCAGAAGGCGTATATAGACCCATTTAAGGGCGTGAGGAAAGAGAAGAGCTGAGGCTGCGAGCAGAAGTGCGGGCTTCCGGCTCCTTGAGAAGAACCTCAGTCGGTATCCCTAATCCTTCATGAAGCTTGCGAATCATGGCAATACTGAGAGGCCGCCGGCGCGTCAAAACCTCCGAGACCTTGCTGCGACTGCCAATAAAGGGGATGAGATCCTTTTGCTTTAGTCCGGTCTGATCCATTCGGAACTTGATCGCTTCAATCGGGTCGGGCAGATCAATTGGATGGGCCATTTTTTCATACAACTCAACCAGAGTGACCAGTAATTCCAATTCGTCCCCCTCGGGGGTTTCAAGATCGGCGTCCATCAGTTCGTTAATCCGAGTGAGGGCAACATCATAGTCTTTTCCGTTCTTTATAACCTTTGGTATCATCATATCACCTCAGCATTTATTCCATCATACTCTTTATGTGTGCCGATAAACCGAATGAGAACAACCGCATTACTTAATACCTTCTCCCATCCCATTGTCTTGCCTTCGGCAGGATTAAACCGTACGGCCTGCGAAAAGCTGTTTAATGTTCAATGTTTTACGATTGCCATTCACCATTCACTGTTCACTGCCTTCATCTGCTCTCCGCCCCTTCACCCTGCCTCTTAAAAAAAGATTGACATTTTTGTCGTATACTATTATAATTTTTACATAATCACGATTGGAGGCAAACCAAAGGGTTCCGTCCCGCGGCAATGCCTCTTTTTTTATTGCTTTGTTTGAT
>JAPLKD010000042.1 GCA_026388245.1 Pseudomonadota bacterium
AACGTCCCTGCATCCCGACCCCAATTTACCCCAATTCATTAATCCCGGATTTATCGTTTGAATCGTCATGGGTTAATTTATTATTCCTAAATCCTCCATATCCATTATTGACTATTTACTTATTTGTAGTTACAATAAAACCGTGAAAATCGAATTCGATCCGGCAAAGAGCGAACGAAACACCAAATTACGATCCCTGTCTTTTGATAGGGCAGTTGATTTTGATTGGGAAGATGCGGTTATCATTCCCGATACGCGCAAGACCTATCCGGAAGGCAGATTTGTTGCGGTCGGTTATTTAAATTGTCGTCTTCACGTCTTATGTTTCACGCCCATCAAGAATGGAATCAGGGTTATCAGCTTTCGTAAAGCAAACAGAAGGGAGGCTCTCAGACATGAAAAACCACTTACCATTGACGAATGAAGAAGGAGAAGTAAGAGAATTAACTCGAGAAGATTTCAAGCGTGCCCGCCCGGCCAGTGAAGTCTTACCGGAAATTCTCGGGACTGAACTTGCCGCTGAATTACTGAAACGAAAGCCGGGGCAGCGAGGGGCTCAGAAGAGGCCGAAGAAGGAACCCGTAACAGTTCGTTACAGCCTTGATGTCTTGGATTATTTTCGTTCTACCGGCCCCGGATGGCAAACACGAATTGATGCCGCGCTGAAAGATTGGGTTACACAGCATAGTCAAAGCAGTGAAAGATAGGAAACAAACTACCCCGCGGTAAGCCACCGGGTATGGACCCGCGGGGCAACCAAGTAACGGAATAAACGGAACTACGTCCCCCCGTCCCCAGTTTTGCGAGACCAGCTCTTTATTTTGATAATTTTCTCAATATATTTCGTAAGTTTTGTTATTGTTTTTTGATAGGCGAGAGTATAATATTAAAGAAACAGAAAAATACGGTGGTTATAGATTAATTGTTATGTTGAGAAGAAATGAATAATAAAGAACGCCTCAAAAAATTAAAAGAACTAAAGATTGAACGGCGTGAAAGTGGTAGTTTTTTTAAATCAGCAGATGACTGTATGATCTGGATTGACAATGTTGCCCCCTTATTAAAATATGATGAAGATCATTACAATAATTTCCTTAACCACGCAAAGGTGGTGAGAATCACGCAACTTTCTGCTCAAACCCTCATGCCCCATATTAATTCTATGGTTGGAATTGTAAACCAGGCGATTATTGAACTGGAAAACAAAATAGAAATACCCGGTTTTAAAACCGTCAAAAAAGTATGGCATGACGGTTTTTGGGGGAAAGTTCTTGTTTCTGTGGTAGCAGGCATAATTCTTATTGGCATAACTTTTCTCATAAATAGGTTCATCTTTTCGGCCACCAATTTTCAGGCCACCAAATCACAAGAAATGCAGCAACAAGCCCCGGCGTCAAAACAGACCAATCAAGGGAACCCCAAAACCAAGAGAGTAAATCCATGAGGCAAGAATTATGAAACATTCAAAGTCTCACATAACAAATCATTACACCAGACACGGCAGGATATTCCACTATTTTCTACCTTTGTATCATTTTGTTTCTTTTTCATGTTCTTACCTCCCCACCGGGCCGCGCCGGTGAATTCTGTGTTATCTATAAGATTTAAATCGAGAGGATAAATCAATGAATACCCGTAAAAAATCCAATAGAAGCATATCTAAAACTATCAATAATACTGTGGAATCTATTGACGATACACTCAAGACGTGTGACCCTGAGATTCAGCATTATATTGCCGCATTGACAGCGGAAAACGAGAAGCTTGTTAGAAAGAACGCCAAGTGTGAGGCTGAAAAGATAACGCTTCAAAACAGGATCAAACTTCTTGACGAACAGATAGAAGAAGAGAAAAAGAAGCCGAAACTTTGTGATTTTATTGCACAGATAAAACGTGATTCGTCCGAGGAATGACATATATTACCTCCAATAAAAAGTGGTAATGGTTCATACCATTGAATCCTTGGCATCTTTTAATGCACAATATTTGAATAGAATAAATTATGTTAAAAAGAGGTGGTAGCAAAGGAGCCGTTGGATAAACAAAGGGCATCTATATCGCCTGCTTAAAAATATAGCCCGTTTGTCTACCACGTAATTCCTTTCTTTCTTAAATAATCCTGCGCTATTTCATCGCCTAATCTCGCAGCAATTTTTAAATCCTTAATCTTCTGTAGGTAGTTGCCGAGATTGCCATACGCAATACCTCTCAAATGATAAGCCCCTGCATGCTGAGGGTTTAGTTCTATTGACTTGTTGTAATCCTTGATTGCTTGTTGGTAGTTGCCGAGATTGACATACGCAATACCACTAAAAAGATAAGCCAATGCATGCTGAGGGTTTAGTTCTATGGCTTTGGTAAAAGCTTCCACCGCACCTGTATGATTACCAGATATCCCCAGCACATATCCTTTTTCAAACCATTCATCGGCTGTTAAATTTTCAATGTTTCTCTGGTATGCCTGCGCTGTCTCCTGTTTTTTCTCACCTTTTGCTGTCATCAGTTCTTTTTTCAGCCGTTCATTCTCTCGCAGGAGTTCTTCAGACTTTTTTCTTGTTTCTTCCAACTCTTTGACCTTCTGCCTGTCCTGACGGAGCTTATCAATAGATTTTATAACATTATCCTGGTCTGCCGAGATTCTGGCCTTGAGCCAGTATATCTTGCCGTCCCACTTTTCTTCCATAACCTCAGCGCTCACGATGCCAGCAGTGAGGGTGACAATCTGGTCTTTTGTGAGGTGAAAGTTCTTAACCTCTGTAATGCTTTCCAGATACGTGCCCAGTTCCTCAAGGAGAAGTCTCTTCACCTCCCTGAGCGAAACAACCCTGCTTGAATTCTTGCTGTCTTCTTCACTTGCCTGGTAGGTGTATTCTTTTACAAAGGTTTTGATTTCAGCGAAGACGGGATGTGCAGCCAGTGATATAAAAATTGTGAATATAACCAGGCATGGTATTTTACAAACAGATTTCCTTTTCTTTTCCATTTCTAATCACCCCCGAATGGCTGTTTGACTGTGTGGGTAACAGTCTTCATCTCACCCATGACAGGGAAAGGGATGAGGCTCAGTAGTGCTGCACATAGAACCATGCAGTATAATATGGGATTTCTCATCATGCATGAAATATTTTCGTTCATTATTCTCTCCCTCTTATAGCCTGTTTTATGTCATTTGTCCTTCCCGCCATCGGTTTTTTTCATCCTTTCGAGCAGGAATTTTATCTGCCTGTCTTCGGGGTTGAGTCTGAGGATATGCACCCTGTCATCTTCTTTCATCTCCTGATAACATAAGGCAAGATAGTAGTAGGCTTCAGAAGTAGGAGAGGCTTTTAGTGATTCCTCAAATATGCCCGATGCCTTGCCGTAATTTCTCTGCCCGAAATATCCCTGCCCCTCTGTTATAAGAGCAGTTGCCTTTTCTCGTCTTTCTTGCTGCGAGAGGGCAACATAGGGACTGGAGATCACATCAACAATCTTTCCCTCGGGCGGGCGGGCATCATATACCTTCTGTATTTTTACACCATCCACCTTCATCTCTTCCGCATTAATAGTACCAAAATAGTTTATACCAATCCTTGCAGGGGTCATGGCGAGGATATTTCTCATATTATCCATGATTGTGTTATCCTGTATCTCACCTGAATAATCCTCAATGGTGATACCCTCTTCATTCTGGATAATTGTATTCAAAAGGATGTTTGCATCTGTCTTTTGCATGAATACACCCTTTTTATTGCCGGAGACATGAGAACCCTTTACCGCAACTGAGGGGATGCCGGTTATAAAAATCCCCGTGTCATTCGCTGTGATGACTGCATCCTCTATGCTCCCCCTTGCGTTTTTAAGGATAATACCTGTATCTGCCCCGCGTATCTTCATGCCGCTCAGATTGATCTCACCATTGTCTACAATTATGCCCTTCCACTGTTTTTCTCCGAAAGGAGCAGACTCTATCGGATTATCTTTTCCGTTCACTTGCATGATCCCTTGGACAACGAGAGAGGATTGTTCATCGAACATCACTTTAGTGCCAGGCTCTATGGCAAGGGATATGCCTTTAGGCACAACAAGCGTTCCTTTTACGACATAGTTGCCCAGCAGAATTGTATCTTTCGCAAGTTCTCCGGTAATCTCTTCCGGTTTTATTGGTATGATTTTGCCTTTAACAGGTTCGGATGCCTCGGACAGATTCCCCGCAAAGTCTATTGCAGAAACCCTGTAATAATAGACAATACCTTCCTTTGCCGTTCTGTCTTCAAACCGGTTGTTTTCAATCCTTGCCAGCTCAGTATATCCGGTTAACGGCTGTTCGCTTCTTGAAACCACATATTCCCTGAGATCCGGGACCTCCTTTAACGCATCCCACGCAATCTCCACTCTGTCCGAAAATCCTTTTGCCTTGAGCGCCGGTATCTTTGGAGGAGGCATGGTGTCAATTGTAAGAAGCCCTGCTGTATCAATCCACCGGTTTTCATGCCCGCCAGGTTTTTTCAGATACGCGATAACGGGCATATCTTTTGTATTATCACCGGGCAGCACCACATATTCACCCACATAGACACCCGGTTCCTGCTCCTTCATGGGTATTCCCTTTTTGAAATTACCGATATCGAAGGTTGCCACAAAACCTTTGTCCCCCTCAAGGCCTGTCCTGATAATCTTTCCTGTCCTGAAAGGGCTTTCCATTACATTTGTCAGGACTTCTTTGATTGCCGGCCTGTCTTCAGCAGCAACCCCTTCCGGCGATGGTATCTTTTCGTTTATCTTATGGCAAAGTTCGTTAATAAGCCTTATCTGCTGGATGTCTCGTAAGTTTGTTGCCGCTGAAAAAGCGCTCACCAATATGCCTAAAGGGGATAGAGGGATGCTCCCCCCGTGGTATGTTACAGAATCTTTGATGCGTAAAACCTCTTTATTCGTCTTTGTATTCACCATCCAGATTTCCGCTTCCACACTGAACTGTGAATACACGGCAGCGTATATTTTTTTGAAATCCGTAACCCTGCCATAGATTATCCCGTCGCATCCTGTTGCCGCACAAATGTCGCCGGGGGAAATTTCCTGAATATTCTTTCCTGTTGATTTTTCAAGATGAATAATTTTTTCATCCACTAAGGGAAGTTCTACGTCCTGATACGGTTTCGAACTGAAATGATTGTAGAAGGCTTTTCTAACCTGGTTCTCTATCCCTTTTTCCTCTGTTTCATTCTGGAAGGGCATAATGGCGACAATTTTCGGCAGGTTGCCGGCCTGTATCGTTCCATCGTGTTGCTCTGCCCCATGGACGTGCATAGTGGTACAAAAAAGTAAAACACAGATTGAAAGCAAACATTGCTTCCCGGTTCGATTGATCATTTAGTCTAATCTCGCATGGGACATCGGCCGTCTCGCCTTTATTTTAAAGACAAAATCATAATTAAGAATATCTTCCCATTGGTATCCTTTCAGTGTGGAACGCGTGTCGTAGGAATCACCGTAAGGTTTCCCCGGCGTATACCACCAGTTCATCACAACATCTCCGGAATGTCTCAGCACGATCCAGTATTTCCCTTTCTCCATCATAACGGAGGCTTCTTTAGGGAAGGTGAAATTCACCCAGTAATACCCCGGTCTTTTCCGGATGGTTTCAATAAATACCGGATTAGAACGTATGCCGCTCAATCCTGGTTTTCCGTTTTCATCTTTTACGATGTCGATATAGATTGTCCCGTCCCCACCGAACTTTCTCATGGCAAGTGATACCTGTTCCAGTACCAGTTGTTCGCCAACTTGAAAGGCCTGTGCGTACCGGTATTTTGATGTCACATACTCGGCAGTTTCTGTATTATATACCTGCGTTGCCCTGTTCCCAACAATACGATAGGTGTCAATGAGGGTGGGGAATTCCATATTGCCAAATTCAAGAGATTCCTCAGTCGAACGTTCTGGTTTCTTCTTTGGTTCGGGCGGCGGCTTGATTTCAGGTATCTTCTCGGGCGGGGGAGAAGGTTTCACATCGGGTACCGGAGGGATTGGCAAAGGAGGGATTGGCAAAGGAGGGATTTTTAATTCAGGCTCAGGCGGTTTCTCAATCGCAATCGCTGGTTTCGAAAAAACTGCATTGCTGAGCATATATGATTTTGGCGCTGCTTCTTTGGACTTGAAGACAACAGAAACACTGTCCTTAAGAAATTTCTCTTCAATCGTGCCGCTGTATTCAGGGAGTTCCGGGGATGCCCACCATGAATCCCCAATGGCATTCAAATCAGAACCGTGCGTGCGCTTGACGTGCCTGGTGGAGGTAAATTGTTTGGACTGCTGCGGGTCATAGGAAAGCCAGCCATGTTCGGGGAAGTATACCTCAATCCAGGCATGGCTTCCCTGACCAATGGCTTGCACGAGGTTTCCCTGCGGGATCGGTACTTCCCACCGTTCTTTCAGGCCTATTCCGCCTACCATCTGTGACGGTATCCCGGCAGCCCTTAAAAGAGCAAGGGAGAAATGGGCAATGTTCGTGCAATTGCCTGAGTGTGTCTGAAGTGTATACAGTGCATCATAGTTTTGAGGATTATGGGTATATTTTATTGAATCAGCAGCATAGTTGATAATAGCGGTCACAGCATCGTACTCGGTTTTCACATTCGCGGTTAATCTTCTGGAAAGAGAAATTATTTCCGTGTGGTCACTCTGAACCAGCTTGAAGGGTTGCAGGTATGGGAGGACATCCTCTGGAAGGTTTTTCAGCGGGAAGGGGGCGGTGTTCTCTAATGGATTCAGGGTAACCTTCACAAGTGCTTTGTAAGAAACCCCTACATTGACATTCCTTCCGGGATTCTTCCATGTGGCTACTTTAAAATGATTTCCATTTTTGTCCCTCTCATCTTTTACCGTTTCCGGCTGTGGGTCATAGAGTATTCTCAGTTCTCCTATGTCCTGGGAGACTGTTTTATTTGAGAAGGACTGAGGGATAGAGAACCGGTAATTCAGGTCCTTAATGGGTTTCCGGAGATTAAACATTGTCTGTTGTTTTACCTGTATATCCCCGTTCAGCGACCCTTCATAAATGAGGGTTTCGGATTGCGCTCCATGGAGGGGTAAAAGTATGAGAAACAGGACTGGAAAGAGAATATATATTCTTTGTCTATTGAGCGTCATTGACCTTAAAACCCCATAAAAAAACCAGATACACGCTACTTCAATACAAAAGCCACTCTTGCATGGGCGAGAAAATCTGTTTTCTGATTCGAAGAGAATATTTTCAAGGCATCTTCCTCGGATACCTTCAGGTCAGACGGAGTTATTGTTCCGGCAGCTCTGATAACCAATGGATTTTTAACACCACGTGAAGCAAGGGCGTCTTTTGCCTTTTCCACCTTGTTTGTGTATTCGCCACATCCAAACTCGACGAGTACCTTCTGGTTAATCTTTGAAGGGTCATAAAGAAGTTCTCCTTTCGGGTTAAAGATTCTGTTAATAAGAGCCGGCCTGAAATTCTCTGATGTGGCATCAACGATAAGCCCGTCAAATATGGTGGCCTCAACAACAGGCGTTTTTGGTGCATAGGAAGGTTTATCCTCAATCAGACCCTTTTTAATGCCCGGGTCACCCAATATTTTATCGTATATGAGTCCTCCAAAACCGGCAGGTCCACCCATGCCCACCTTCACGATAACGAGTGCAATCTCTTCCTGTTCATTATATTCCTTGTGTACGACCTGCGCTCCCTTGATAAAACCGGTAACCGCAGTTCTGACGACATCGTACTGGACACTGGCATTCCTGACATACGTATCGCCTGCGACACACAGACCATCAAGGATTTCTGCAAGATTGCGGTATGCAACGACCGTTGCAGCCCTTTCGGCGGTTAGTCTTTTCTGCCCAGGGGTTCGTGCTGTAGCCGCCGGGACACCTTCTCCGGTAACCATAATATAGTCGTTCATGAATGCCTGGTTGGGGGATGTAGTAACGGACAGACTGCTCTGGTTCAGCCACTTTGTCGTCTGGGTAAATTTGTCGCTCATGATCGCCGTGGTTGCTTTCTGCTCTACGACCTGTTGTGCTCCTGCAAAGGTTGACGCCATTAAGAACACTGTTATAGCAAAAACAATTACAAGTCCATTCTTTTTCATAATATCCTCCATTCTTTCAATATCTATCTCAAAACTGTGTTTTGTTTTAGCATCCTGATGGCAAGTATTGCCTCTGCACCGTCAACAGGAGCATCAATTCTGAATATGCCTGACATATCTGACTCCATGATCCCTCTTGTGGTCATGTTCATAACCGCATTGTAAAAAGGTGATGTAGGCCTCACATCTGTGAAAGGGGATTTCTCCTGACCGAAATATTTCGTAGCTAATGTATTGTCTCCGGTGGTTTTTATGAGAATGTCTTCAAGGATAAATGCCATTTCTCCCCGTTTTACTATATCGCCCGGATTAAAGAGGTATGCCTTGGAGGCATTGTCGTATTTCAGTTCAAGCCCCCTGATTTTATATTTCAAAACAGTAAGCGCCTCCTCTTTAAACGGATAATCCTTTATATCCACAGGGATAAGCTCTTGCTGGAAAACCTGTCCGGTATATAATTTCCTTATATCGAGCTCACTTACAAGGAGCACAGCGAGGTCGCCACGGGTTATGGAATTTTGCACAGCAATCCTCTTGCCTATTTCACCGAGAGAAATACCTGTCACTGCCCGGGCAATCTTGTCGTTCTTCTTCCAGGCTATGTCTGTATAACCATTCCATTTGCTGTCCTTCTTTGCATTAAGGACAAGAGAAAACATGTTTCTTGCCTTTTGAAAATCCTGAGTTCTCATATATGCAAGTCCCATGAAATAATCGAGTGATTCAACTCCCCCGTAATAGAGAAGCGCCTTTTCATTCACCGTAACCATTTGAGCACGTTTATACGCATCTTCTGTTTTGGGAAGCCAGTTTTTGCCATCCATGAAGGTGTTCACGCGAATAACCGCGAGATAGAATGCAAACCTGTCCTCGGATGAGTTTATAGCTTTACCGAACTTCTTCACGTATTCAAGGGTTCTGTTTCTCTCCACGCTCTCGAAATCAGGATCTCTCTGAAGGGATGTCTTATAGGCATACACAATCGCAAGACCCCCGTAGGCAGGGGGAAATTCTTCATCGCAGTAAAGCGCCCGCTCAAACTTTGCCTGGGCAACTGCCATATTGCCCTGCTGCAGGACTTCCATACCGGCAACGTAGTGCTGCTGAGGTGTATCGCCAGGAGTAGTGCATCGTGAAACCTTCTGTGTTGCACAGCCGGTGGCAAAGACCATTAAAACTACTGTTAACATAACTAATATCATTGGTTTTTTCATAAAACCTCCCTTTCTATAAAAATGATTACGGCGATAAAATTGCAGATTACGGCGATAAAAAATCGATGTAATCATGTTTCTCACCATTAAATCCCTTGTTTCTTCAATAAATCTTGCGCTTCTTTGTGACCTAAACGGGCAGCAATTTCAAAATCCTTAATCTTCTGTTGGTTGTTGCCGAGCTCGCCATACGCAAGCCCCCTGTTATTGTATGCATCAGCAAACTGAGGGTACAGTTCTATTGCCTTGCACAAATCCATAATTGCATCTTGATAGTTGCCGAGGTTGCCATAAGCATTCCCTCTACTGATATAAGTATCTGCATCCTGAGGGTCCAGTTTTATCGCTTTATTATAATCCTTGATTGCCTGCTGATAATTGCCAAGTTTGACATAAGCTAACCCTCTGTTATGGTAAATTGATTTAAGCTTGGGGTCCAACTCTATGGCTATATCGTAATCCTTAATTGCCTTATGATAATTGCCAAGATTGCCATACGCAAGTCCTCTGTTAAAGTAAGCCCCTGCAGCAAACAGAGGGAGAGGGTCCAGTTCTATGGCCTTAGTGTAATCCTTGATTGCCTGCTGGTGGTTGCCAAGGATGGCATAAGCAACGCCTCTGTTAAGGTAATCTGGCGCATCACGAGGATTTAATTTTATGGCTTCGTTATATGCTTCAACCGCATCTTTATAATTACCAGAATTTATCAACGAATATCCCATATCAGACCATTCAGTTGCCGTTAAATTTTCAATATTTCTCTTATATTTCTGTGCTGTTTCCTTTTTCTTTTCTCCCTTCGCTGTCAGTAGTTCTTTTTTCAGCCGTTCATTTTCCTTTAGGAGTTCTTCAGACCTTTTTCTTGTTTCTTCCAGCTCTTTGACCTTCTGCCTGTCCTGACGGAGCTTATCAATCGATTTTATAACATTATCCTGGTCTGCCGAGATTCGGGCCTTGAGCCAGTATATCTTGCCGTCCCACTTTTCTTCCATAACCTCAGCGCTCACGATGCCAGCAGTGAGGGTGACAATCTGGTCTTTTGTGAGCTGGAAATTCTTTACCTCTGTAATACTCTCCAGATAGGTTCCCAGTTCCTCAAGGAGAAGTCTTTTTACCTCCCTCAGAGAAATAGTTCTACTTGAAAGCTTACTATCTGCCTCGCTCGCCTGGTATGTGTATTCTTTGACAAAGGTTTTGATTTCAGCGAAAGATGCATTTGCAGATAAAAGCAAAACGAGGGTAAAGCAGAAAGTTATCAGTATCTTTTTATTGAGCATCGTTATTTTCAACCCCTATCACTTTTGCTATCATTGCAAACCCGCTGTGAACCGTGAACTGTGAACTGTGAACCTCCCTGTCTTCTGTAACCCGTGACAGTTCTTCGCCGGTTCGCCGGTTCGCGCAGACTCCTGTCCGCCAGGGCCGAGGAGGGACAGGCGGGAAAGCCTCCTGCCCACTGACTTCTGTCTTCTGACTTCTGCCCGCTATCGCTTCCCATTTGCTATCCTTTTCAGCTTCCCTGCAAGGCCGGGGTCGAGCTTTGCAGTTGATTATACGCATCCATTGCCTTTGCCTTTTGTCCATGGGCAAGGTAGGCTAGCCCGAGTTCGTAGTACGTGTCGGTATCGTCCGGATCAATGGCGACAATCTTCTCAAATACCTTTGTTGCCTCATCATATTGTCCCATCGTTTCCATATTTGTGGCAAGGTAAAACAGGGTATCCGTATTGTTCGGGTTAATCTTCAGCGCCTCTTCATATGCTTTTCTCTCCAAATCGAAAAGTCGCTTTTTATAATACAGGAAACCAAGTTCAATGTGGGCGCTTTCTAAATTGGGGTTAAGCTCAATTGCCTTTTTGAAAAGCTCTATTGCCTCATCCTGTCTTTGAGCATTCCGCGCAAGAATGCCCTTAAGATACAGGTTCAAGGCACCAGCCGAAAAATTAACATTTTTTAGCTCATTTATTGCGACAGGCTGCCCATCCTTTATGAGCCTTAAGGCCTCTTTTAAAGGGACCGCCAGATTGATATTTTTTTCTTCAGTTATAGTTAATCCTATCAGTCTCCCTTCCTTGTCAACCAGGGCGCCTCGTGTATATTGGGAGGTGAAAGAAGCAAACTGGATGTATTGAACTTCGCCTCCTGAACGTCTTCCTGCATAAGGCTTAAAATCACTGATAACCGCCTCACCTGTGCCCTCTTTTAGTTTAGAGGGGTCAGTAATGATAAAAACCCTCTCCCCTATATTGACCTGTTTTAAATCGGCAACCTTAAAAGCCGGCAGCGACTCGCCTCCAATCTTCATCAGTGCGATATTTTTTCCGTCGTCTTTCCATATGCTCTTTATCTGGTAGCTTTTTCCATCCCTCAATGTGACCTGAACAGAAGCTGCCCCGGCTAACGGAGAAAGATTGGCAGCCACTGTGCCTTGGGAATCAATAATTACCCCCTGGGTATCCTTTATCATAATCCCGTTGTTGTCCAGGGCCTTAATATTTACAAATGTGTTGAGATTAAGCTCGGGAAGGCCTGTTGTTTCGATCTTCGGAGAGAGGAATCTTATCGTCCCCATGAGATTTATATCGTTTACGCTGCTGAATAAAAGGACAGCGCAGATGCTCACAGCGCTAACCATTACATACCGCCACTGTCGAAAAGGAAATGTAAAAAATGCGGCCAGCCGGCCAGCAAAAGAATTTATAAAACCATGCGAGGATTTCTTCTCTGATTTTTTCTTTTCAAGGTAAAGGTTTTCTAACTTTGTGAGAAGTTGGTAAGGGATAGTAGTCCATTTTTTTTGATAGTAAAGCAGTTCTTTTAATTCTGAAACCTGATCCAGGCAGTAAAGGCACGAACTGATGTGCGCCTTTATCCTGATTGCTTCCGTCTTTGGCAACTTCTCCTCGATATAAAGGCCTATAGTTGCAGTATCAGGGCAAGTCGGGGTCTTTAATGCTCCAGCGTTTTTAAGGGCTTCTTTTAATTTTGATTCAAAAGACGTGTCCATAATTTTAGTTTCCACTTTTAAAGACTAAGAAACCGGCAATTTTCTTCCCGATTTTTATTTTTCCCCAAGCTCCTCCACTATCCTTGACTTCATCCGGGAATATTTGGAGGCAACGGTCCCGATAGGTATCTTCAATATTGTTTTAATATCATCATCCTTGCATCCCTTGACCTTCATCAAAAAGATTTCCTGGTCGAGCAATGGGCAGGTCTTCACTATTCCTGCCACCTTTTCAAGCAAGTCCCTATCCTCTATGGCATAATCAGGTCTCGAATTCTTATCCGGGTCCTGTATGGTATCCATAAGTGACAGCCCGTCATTACCATATCTTCGGCCATCTGTCCGGCCATCCAGACTCATTTCACCATTTAATTGTATTGTTCCCTTTGTTTTATTTTCAGAAGTTATATGACTTTTAGCTTCATTGATTACTATTACTTTGAAATATTTAAGGAATTCATATTGAGAGGTCCCCCGGAAATGCTTCAGCCCGCCGCCCACAAGCTTAACGAACACATTTTGAATAATATCATCCTGTTCAACTGGTTTGAAATCAAAAGAGCGCAGGAGGATATTTTTTCCCAGAGGGGCAAAATCTTTAACGAAGTCCTTCCATGCATCCCCATCCCCTGCAAGACATCTTGCAATGATTAAAACGACATCCTCCACCATATAAAGGGATTATACAAACATTAAAAACATTTTTGAATATAAACTTGTGATAATTGTATATAATTTCCTCTTTAAGTGTTTCTAAATAACTCCTTATAATGGAATTTCTTCATCATGGTGGAAGAAAATCTCTGTTATTTGAGTCTTTATAACAGGTGAATTGTATTTTATGGGCAGAATTTACTTTAAGCTTGATGAAAAAAAGGAATATAATGATTATATGAGAGCAATCATATCAATATTCATCCTGCTTTGCCTTACAATCACTCAGGTTCCGTGCATTGCGGCAGACGAGCGTGAAGATGCAATTCAACTTTACAACGAAGAGATGCTCTTAAGGGATATGAACGATAAAGCAAGAAGAACTACCGAGACCCAAAAACCCCTTGTGCAGAAGAGCGATAAGCAGGGAGAACCAACAGCAATAGAAATCCCGCGTTCAATAAGATACGACACTTCTTTGCTCGAAGAAGGGGCAAAACTTTACAAGTCAGGTAAATTGCGCGAGGCTGCTGCTGCCTTTGAAACCGTACTGGAGCAGTACAGAGCGGAAGGTTTTGCTGACGGTGAGGCTGCGGTGCTCGGCAACCTCTATCTCACTTATTTGGCAATGGGTAACGAAAACAAGGCATTGGAATACCTCGAAGAGTACCGGAAGAAGAGAAGAAGGAAGTAGATTCCCACGGTCAAGCCCGTAGGAATCTACCCAGCGAGTGCCGTGAGCGAGAGGGGGAGGCCGGGCACCCGCAAGGCGGGTCGTGGCTTTGCCAGTAGAGGGGGCGACCCCCTTACGGGGACAGGCGCAAGCCCCGGTAATAGAAGGATATGATGCTTGAATATATGGGATTCCACAATGGAAACTGACCACACAGGCAACACCTGCTTTATTATTGTATGTTTCATTGCAATAGGACTTCTCTTACCGTCTGCCCCGGTCACGGCTGCAACAATTACCTACGTAAAGGAATATAGCTACCAAGCAGGTGAAATGGACAGCAAGCTGTCCTGCAGAACTATCGCCCTGGAGCAGGTGAAACGGCTCCTTCTTGAAGAAATCGGAACCTATCTGATGAGTGAAACTACAGTCAAAGACTTTCAGATTACAAAGGACCAGATTGTCACCCTCACCGCAGGTGTTGTTAGAACCACAATCCTGGAAGAAACATGGGATGGGAGATGGTACACACTGAAAGCCGAGATTGAAGCCGATCCTGATGATGTCGCTAAACAAATTGACATACTTCGTAATGATAAGGAAAAAACTAAAGAGCTTGAGGAGGCATGGAAGGCGGCAGATGAGGCGCTCCTGGAAGTAGAACGACTCAAAAAGGAATATCAGAAGGAACAATCGTTTGCAGGTGGAAAACAGGAAGAATATATCCGTAACGTCAATACCCTCGGGGCAGCAGGGTGGTTTCAGAGTGGCTATAATGCCGGTATCACGGGTAATCACCAGACAGCAATAGCGTCATACAACAACGTGAT
>JAPLKD010000198.1 GCA_026388245.1 Pseudomonadota bacterium
GACAAGGTCTTGCCCTGCCTTTTCCTTAACGCTCACCACACTGGCTCTTTACCAACGCAACTTAAGGTGGTTTGAAGCCAGTTCCTGTAAACCGGCTCCGAGGGGCCTACCCTCATCTTTCATACGCCTTCGTGGCACACCTTTCACCTACAAAGCTACACCATGAAGGTTTTGCCTTCATCCACAGTTACCACATAAAATCTGCAATATGGTATTTGGAGTGCGGAAAAACCCTATGGGCCAACTGTAACATAGCTGCGTTTTGACGTAATAGAAGTTCTCTATCACTAAATAGCACTGGAATATCTGTGTAATTTAATCTAATATTAAGGTCTGTTTTGCTTGTATTTGAATAAAATACCCCTTAAAACTTCCGGTTCTCGTTCTTCTCGGAAGTTTGTTCGTTCTCGTGTTGTTCCTTCTTCATGTGCCTATCTTATGCACCAGGTCTTTTTTTTTAAGCATTGCATCATAAAAAATATCAATTATTAGCAATGGATCAGTATAACTTCCGGTTCAAATAAAAAACGGAAGTTATACTGTGTCAAAACACAGCTATGTTACAGTTACCCCTAATAAAACAATGCCGATATTGAATGTTACACCTCAATATCAAGGTTTTTCTTGATTTAAAAAAAATGAGTTGCCACAAGTCCAACGGTAAAAAAAGGGGTGCCGGATAGCTCTGACACCCTAAAATCAATTACTCTCTAAGAGCTACCCGGGTATGACTCTCAACAAAACTTTTTGAGTTTGTTAGTGAACATAGGAGTAAAAATTCACGCAATCGATAAGACCTGGCTCTTCCATGTGTTCTATACCGCACCAGTAAACCGGCCAGGTCGTGTTGGTAATTTGATAGAACTCATTGCCGACGGGAGTGGTATAAGTGTGTCCGGAAAAATAGCTTCCCTTGTAAAAGTTCTGCAATGTAATGTTCGAAGGAAGTTGCGGATAAAGCTGGACCAGAGAGTCGGATAGAAGACCCTGCGTGGAATAGGCCGTTGAAAACGTGTAATAGTTGTTGAACTGTACCGGCATTGTTCCGAGGTCATAGTTCAGGGAGGTGTAATCGGTGGCCTTTAATGTATCACTGGAAAACGTAAAGACTTTAAAGGCAGGGTTATTGCCAAAATAGGGAGTTATACCGGGCGTTGTGTCAGCCACATTACCGGGCGACATGATACGGTATTCGTCCATATGGGTATGGGCAGTGAGCGTCTGGGCTATAAGGCCCGGATACTTGGAGATTATCTTCAGAAATCTTTTTTGGTAATCCTGATTCCACATCATTGTGGGTTTTGTAATGTGACCGCTGGCATCGGCAGCTTGGGCCGTTGAATATTTGTCAGCGCCAGGAGGCACATGCATCAGGAGCCATACCTTTTTCCCCTTGTTCTGGGCCGAAGTAAGCGTTGAATCGAACCACTTGAGTTCAGCGGTTACTGCACCGGAGGCGTCGCTGCCGAAAGAAGGGGAGAACTCGAATGTATTGAGTCCTATTACCATAAGGTTTGTTCCGGCCGGCTCTGCAGAATAATATCCTCCACTCTTATAAGTGCTTATAAATGTCTCATGATCCACCGTACCGTTCAGAAACTGCGAGTAGTATAGCTCAGCCGTATTGGAGAGAAAACTGTTGTCCGGTCCAAGGCCCCAGTACGAATCGGCATTTCCAAGAGCAAACATTACGGGAATGTTTCCGACAGACGACCGTACCTGCTGCATGAAGAAGGTAACCGTCTTGTTGGTAAAGGTCTTCATGTCTGCAATGTCTTCGGGGGTCGGGATAGTGATCTTTTTTTGGCTGAAATACTGTTCTGCAAGGTAATGTCCAAGGATATCGCCGGTAAAAATAATGAGCGGGCTGGCTCCCAGGTTCTGTTTTATGCTTGAGAGCGCGCCTATAAGAAGAGGGTAGTTGGTATCGGTCCCCCCTGCCGAGGGTGTTGTTATGCCCGAACCCTGGAAAATACCCGCCCACTGGCTTGCATCTGCAGCGTCAAGCGCCTGAAATAGAGTCCCACTCGCATCAGATAAGGGATTAAAATGAACGTCCGTGAAAACAACCACCGGAAAGCTGCTCGGGATTGCCGGCGGAGCGGGCTGCGGAGGCGAGGAAAATGCCGGCGGGGATTCGATGCCTTCGCAAAATGCGTTATTTACCGTCACGTTACCCGAGGTGTCAAGCGTCACAGTCCAGATTGTGTCGTAGTCGGTCTCCGGCCAGAAATTGGATGGAAACGATGGAGCTGGGACGGTGCCGCCATAGCTCTTAAGGAGATACGTTATCAACGGCGGAAAGTGTTCATGCTCCCACGCCAGCAGCACGGTTTGATTGGAGAGATTGACGCCGGCAGTGTTTGTAAATAAAAAGTTGCTCGTGGCCTGGGCTGTCGCCGTATCGTTCGCCAATATTGAGATGCTTGCGACCAGATAATAGGGCAGATTATTGGCGATCGCATAGGGCAGTACCGTTAATGAGGGCCTGACATAGGAGTTGCTGAGACCACCACTAATGTCCGATTGTGCTGGGTCGATGGAATAAACCACGTTGGGACTGCTTTGGCCCCGCAGAGCGCCGGGCAGAAAGTTGGGAAGGGCCAGCGCGCGCCATTGCCCCGCACCTACATAGTTGCCGTCTTCAAAAGTGCTCACCGGATGCGCCTCTGCGTGCCGGATCAGGTAAACGGTCTGGTTGGTGTTGGTTCCCGGCGGAATTACGACGCCGTTAACCCCTCCGGTCCGTGTGTAGCTGAAATAGGTCTGCTGCGTACATGAAGCGCTTTTCACCCCCGGCGGGGGCAGCACAGGGTAGGTGACAGGCGGGTTCAGATTGCTGTCAAAGGTAGCCAGGCTGGCGTTTCCCGACGGATCGATGGAGATCACATAGACATAGTTTGAACCCATATAGGTCGTGGGAAGATTCAGGTTATACCCCTTGGCCGCTTTGATATTTGTCAGCAGGTCGTTGATGGTCTTCCAAGGTGCCGAGAAGACATGAAAACCAGGGACGTTTGCGTTGATAATACTGGTTACCAGGGCAACGTTGTTGCCGCTCGCATCGTTGAAAGCCAGACCCTGGGCGCCAGGGATGTATGGATTCGGCTTAGTAACTCCGGCTGGCACATCCCCCGGAGCATAGGCTGCATAGAGCGGATAGCTGTTGGCGGTCGTACCTTGTATGGTGATCTGGTTGAGAAGGGAGAATTGCTGAATGAACCCGATTGCTGCCATGTCAGGGTAATTGTTTACGGTTTGCAGGTGGGTCATCGGTTCGAGCACGTGAATACTGGTTACGTTGTTTGCCCCCAGCAACTGTTGTTTCAGGTACGTGCCCATGAGGAGCGAGCGCTGTAAACCCTGATTGTTAAGGTTTGCCGTGGTTGGATTGATGTCGCCGAGCGGGTCGTTTGCCAAATCCGGACTTACCACAAAGATCAGATTGATATTGTTGGCGCTCAGCAGAGCGGTTGTACTGGAGTTGGAACCACCTTCACTTCCTCCTCCCCCGCTGCTTATAATTGTAAGCCCACCACATAGTATCAATGCCAATAGAACGATACCTTTAATGAATCTTTTATGCTCTTTCATTGCAATCCTTCTTTTTTCCTTATTGAAATTATTTCTGCACAGACAAAGGCCGATAGTGAACCCAGCGTTATACCTATTAAATCATCTACGGCAAAGGTACCTTTCAGAAAAAACCCCCTCGTGTTTTCCAGTATTGGAATCGAACTGAACCATTGGGGGATAAATTTTATAAAAACAATCTTGTATTTCTGGCCAATCTCAAAAAACAGATTCATTAAAAAAAAGATGAGGCATATGAGCACTCTGGACTTCCTTGTGTTCGATAAAAGGCCCATACCGATCAGGGAAAAGGCAAAGGGATGAATAAAAGCAGGAAAGGCGCCTGCCAATTGTCCGGTCCAACTCGTCTGAATGGGTGGATTAAAACCGAGGTCGCTCAACTGTCTCTGAAAATACGGAATCCCTCCTTTACGACAAAAAAGGTAGAAATCAAGACCGGTCATTAAACTGAAGAGGCCTATACATATACAGGCGTATTGTCTATGAATATATGAAATGTGTTTCAAAGTGTGTGCCCCGTCAAAGGCAGCGCAAACACTAAGGTCTTTTGACTTCGCTCCATTGGTCTCTGCCCGTTTATGCTTGTACCGGGTTGAAGGATAATTTCTCTATTTTTCTTTACACTTATCCTTATCTTCGATTATACACTGAAGATCTATTGATTGCTATTAGAAATATACAATATTTTAAAATTATAAATTCCAAGGATTTCAGGAAGCTATGAGCGGGATGAGGGATTCATTATTTCAATACGTAGCATGAAGCCTAACCTTTTCCTGGTCGTTCAGTCACCGTCAACAACTGCACCCCACTCGTGGTCATCTACCATGGTTAGTTGTACCAAACCTTCACCCGTTCAGGGTCTTAATATCCCACGGTCACCCTCGGGTGATCGGAAATAATCGCTATTTTGCGCAAGGACCGATATATCTTCCTAATGTTGTGCTTGTCATTTGCATCGTTCCCTGATCTTTCGTCTTCACTGTAGTAGTGGCGGCGCCGTCAAAGACGTTCCCCCTATAGTTAGTCTTACCGGAGATTTCAATGATGTTTCCGTCTTTGTCCTTGCACTCCACCACATACGATACCGTGTTGCTGCCGACTTTCTCGTCTTTGATCCTGCAATCCTGGCCCGCTCCCTGTAAATCCGATTTTGGAACCAGGTCTTTTTTGGTTATGCATTGTTGCAACGTGGAAGGAGGTAATTGAACCGGCACCCCTTTCATTTCCGATGTCGTCGTAATTTCCCAAAGACCTTCTTTGATTTCAGCCGATCCGGCTGAGACCCACGCAAGGACAAGCATAGCAGTAATGATCAATTTCCTGACCATATGAACCCCCTTTGTTTTTTTATTGAAAGATTCTTTTGAAAATGTTTCGGCTATGTCGTATTTCATAACTAATTTGCATTGAATCCATAACATGGTACATGCCAACAACATGATTTTAATGCTAACAAATGGAATGCAAGGGTGTCAATGGTTAACGGCCTGTTGCCCAAACAACCATCGGGCACATTTGAGGTAGTAAGCCGGAAGAGTTTTTTGCGAGTCGCGACTTCGAGCATGTCTTGGGGCCCATCCTTCAGCCGGGTATCCGTTTGACCTTATACGGGTGGCCACTGCGGTCAGGCCGCGGTCAGGCCAATTATTGCTCATTCCATTCGCAATAAAACCATTACAATGTTCGAAGACCAGGTCAAGTTGGACTGGGAGACAATAGTAATAGCGCTTCATTCCTTTTCAGGAAGCTTCGCCTACGGCATTATTGGCATGGGTAAGAAAGCGCAGCCGGGTACCCGCTTGCGGGTGGGGGAGCGAAACAGTGTTCCTGCGAATACCATATTTGGGAAATAGGCCGTTAACCCTTTGATTCCGTAAATACATATAGTTTTTAAAGTATCTCTCCTATGGCAAACTATATGTAATAACAAATTTAGATAATTATTTTAATATTATAGATGTGATATATGATAAATTACTTCCCATATATCAGCTAACGCATAAGTTCTTCAACAATTTCTGCAGCGTCTTTTACAAATTTTGTACAATGAGTTTTAAGAAGATTTTTTCTTTGAATGCCCGTAAACCCTCCGGTGAGTTCATGTCACATCCGGTTAGTTCCCTGCAGACGATGGAACTGTTTCGCAATTTGAATTTTTCTACAAATTCTCTCACAACCTGGTATGTTTTCTCTTTCGCAGGCTCATCTTCAGCCTTTGTCTTGCCGTATTTGAGCCCTATGAGCATAAACGCCCCTGTCACAGCCCCCGCGCATGTCTCTCCCATGCGTGCCATGCCACCACCAAAGGCCCCGGCAATTTTAAGGGCAGTTTCCTTATCAATGCCAAATTCTGGGGCATATGCAGAAAAAACAGCCTGTGAACAACTGAATGTCTGTTTAAAACATTCCACTGCCTCTTCGGGTTTATTCATATTCACGACCTCCGTGATTCGTAACTCATGATTCGTGATTGGAAATCCACAATTGAATCCCTCGCCGGTTCGCCGATACGCCGGTTCACCGTTTCGATTTTGCTCATTCTGTCTTCCTCTATTCACTATTCACTGCCTTTCACCTTTCAACTTATTTCCCATCTACCTTTAACTTAAATGATGATTCCTTCTGGCTTTCTTCCTCTTTAGAGATACCTGCCATCTTGATCTTGAGCCTCAGGTCGTTGGGGGCATCGGCATATGCTATTGCGTTATTATAATCAATGACCCCTGTTTTATAAAGGTCAAGGATATGCTGGTCAAAGGTCTGCATCCCTTCATTGTATGACGCTGCCATGGTCTCCTTCAATAGTCCTACATCGCCTTTCAGAATAAGGTCTTTTATCCTTGCGCTGTCAAGCATGATTTCAATGGCAGCGACCCTCTTCCCTTCCACGGTAGGTATAAGCCTCTGGGATATAATAGCCCTGAGGTTAAGGGACAACTGCAGGAATATCTGAAGATGACGCTCTATGGGGAAGAAATTCAGAATCCTTTCAAGGGCCTGGTTTGCGTTATTCGCGTGGAGTGTGCCGAGGGCAAGATGCCCTGTTTCAGCAAAGGTAATGGCATCCTCCATCGTCTCGGTATCCCGTATCTCGCCTATGAGAATTACATCCGGCGCCTGCCTCAGGGTATTCTTCAGGGCAGCAGCAAATGAATGGGTATCAAACCCTACTTCCCTCTGCGTAATAACACTCTGTTTGTGATTATGGACATATTCTACCGGGTCTTCGATGGTTATGATATGTCCGCGCTGGTTTGCATTCCTATGGTCTATCATAGACGCCAGGGTTGTAGACTTGCCGCTCCCCGTTGCGCCAACAACGAGGATCAACCCGTTTTTGCCCATCATGATGCTCTTAAACACTTGGGGAAGCCCAACCTCGTCGATGCTTTTGATCACTGTATTGATCAGTCTGATGACCAATCCGGCGTACCCCCTCTGCCTGAAGATATTGACCCTGAACCTCCCCAGTTCCGGGTAATAGAGGGCGAGGTTCATCTCCAGTTGTTCGGCAAAGATTTTTCTCTGCTTTTCATTCATTACGCTGGCTGCAATTCGCTCGGTATCTTCAGCGGTCATCGGGGGTTCATCGTATGGTTGTGTAGCACCCTGAATGCGGAACATGGCCGGCATACCGTTTGTTATGTAAATGTCCGACGCATCCTTCTCGCCCATATATTTTAAATATTCTAATATTTCTGCCATATTTCACCTCTGTTGAGCAGATTGCGGGAGCCAGAAGGCTACCTCATCTCTTGTCACAACGTTCTTCGCAAGTAATTCATTTACAGCGGCTTCCATTGTCTGCATCCCGACATTTTTGCTTGTCTGCATAATCGATGGAATCTGTGCAATTTTCGCTTCTCTTATGAGATTACGAACAGCAGGTGTTCCAATCATGATCTCAAATGCTGCTATCCTGCCCTTGCCATCTTTCCTTTTGAAAAGGGCCTGTGTGACAACTGCCTGTATGGACTCCGAAAACATTGCACGCACCTGTGCTTGCTGCGCTGCAGGGAAAACGTCTATAACCCTGTCCACAGTCTTGGGAGCTCCACTTGTATGCAATGTTCCGAAAACAAGGTGCCCTGTTTCTGCCGCTGTCAAGGCAAGGGAGATTGTCTCCAGATCCCTCATTTCGCCCACGAGAATAATATCGGGGTCTTCACGGAGCGCACTCCTCAGTGCATTGGAAAAACTCTTGGTATGAGGCCCAAGCTCCCTCTGGTTTACAAGACACTTTTTTGACTTATGGACAAACTCGATGGGGTCTTCGATGGTTAATATGTGTCCCATTTCTTCACTATTAATCAGGTCAATGATTGCAGCAAGGGTTGTTGATTTTCCGCTCCCGGTGGGACCTGTGACAAGGACAAGCCCCTTTTCCAGACTTGCTATATCCCTGAAGACCTTCGGCAGGTTCAATTCTTCAAAGCTAGGTATCTTGGTGGGAATTGTCCTGAAGACAGCAGCGTCACCCCTTTGCTGTTTAAAACAATTTACCCTGAATCGGGCAATATCACCCAGGGCAAAGGAAAAGTCCAGTTCGAGAAATTCTTCAAAGATTTTTCTCTGCTGATCATTTAAAATCTCATATACCATATTGTGCACATCATCCTTTTCAAGCGGCGGGACCTCCATTTGCCTCATTTCTCCATGTATCCTTACCATGGGAACCTCTCCGGCGCTGATATGAAGGTCAGATCCTTTGTTATCAACCATAAAAATGAGCAATTCCGATCTATCCATAAAACCCTCCTCCTATAATGATTCCAACTCTTTAAATGTTGGTAAATCTTCGATACCCTTGAGTCCGTATACTTCTAAAAATTTACCCGTTGTCCTGAATGTGATGGCTTTTCCAATCTCTTCATCCCTGCCTGCAATCTCGATTAATCTTTTACTGAGTAAATGTTTGATAACACGAGTAGAATCAACACCTCTTATGGCATCCACTTCCCTCTTTGTTACCGGCTGTTTGTAGGCAATCGCTGCAAGGGCCTCAAGCACTGATTTCGTTAACTCCACATCCTTTTCTTTCACGAATCTCTTGATCCACTCTTTATAATC
>JAPLKD010000006.1 GCA_026388245.1 Pseudomonadota bacterium
TCACTTTTAAAGGCATCGATATTTGCAATATATTCAGAAAATTCTCTATCAGAAACATTCAGACCCACTTCTTTCGCCTTGAGAAGTAATACATATTTGTCAACGAGCTCATCCATGGCCTTTTCTTTTATCTTGAGCTGATTAAGGACGGTTTCATCGAGCCTGTCCTTATAAAGCATTCTATAAAAATTAAGCAGTCTGTTATACGATTCCTGGTATTCAATGATTGAAACCTTGTGTGTGCCTATTTCTGCTACAACCTTTTCTCCGCCTCTGAAAGAGCCTACGCCCCAGAACATAAATACCACAATGATTATGCCAAACAAGGCTTTAACAAGATAACCGGTTGCATACTTTCTCATGAATCTTAACATTGTCTCTCCCCACTATTGATTTTGAAACTTTAAAATAGTATATTAAGAGAGCTTTTTCAATATCTTTAATCAAAACAAGAAGGGACAAAAAATGTTCGAATCATTATTCGGCTTTATATCGAAAGATTTAGCTATAGATCTTGGAACAGCCAATACCCTTGTATACGTCAAGGGAAGAGGCATTGTATCCAATGAACCATCAGTTGTTGCAGTCCATAGAGATTCAAGGGGCACGAAGAAGGTGATTGCCGTCGGGCTGGAAGCAAAAATGATGCTTGGTAAAACCCCCGGAAATATTGTGGCCATCAGACCGTTAAAAGACGGTGTTATAGCTGACTTTGAAATCACTGAGGCAATGCTCAAATATTTTATACAGAAGATTCACAATAAAAAGTCCTATGCAAGACCTCGGATCGTTATTTCAGTGCCTTCCGGCATCACGCCTGTTGAAAAAAGGGCAGTCAAGGAATCTGCGGAATCTGCCGGTGCAAGAGAGGTGTATCTTATTGAGGAGCCAATGGCAGCAGCTATTGGCGTTGGTCTTCCCATAACCGAGCCGAGCGGCAACATGATTGTTGACATTGGGGGTGGAACAACAGAGGTGGCAGTAATAAGTCTGGCTGGAATTGTATATTGTAATTCCGTGAGGGTTGCGGGTGACAAGATTGACGAGGCCATCATTCAGTATATTAAGAGAAAATATAACCTGCTCATTGGCGAGAGAACGGCAGAAATGATCAAAATAAATATTGGTTCGGCTTATCCTGCCCTCGACGGTGACGAACTGACTATGGAAGTAAAAGGGCGGGACCTGGTTGGAGGTATACCCAAAACCCTGGAGATTTCTTCAAAAGAAATACGGGAAGCAATAGCTGAACCGGTGAATGCAATCGTGGAAGCGGTCAGGATTGCCCTTGAAAGAACACCACCAGAACTTGCATCAGACATTGTTGATAAAGGGATTGTCATCAGTGGAGGCGGCGCACTGCTGCGAAACCTCGATCTTTTGATCAAAGAGGTAACAAGACTCCCGGTTATCATCGCAGAGAATCCGCTTACTGCGGTTGTAGAAGGTGCTGGAAAGGCACTCGATGAGGTAGCGCTCTTAAAAGAAATAGCAACTTACTTTTGATATAAGTGGGTAATTGAAAAAGACCGTAGTTATTATCATCGCTGGCATAATTCTTGTACTATCTTTTCTTGTTTTTACAAATATTCCATTATTTTTTAAGGGCTATTCAAAAGTTAAAACCGGCGTCGGTGAAGTAGCGGGCCCTGCCCTGAAGCTCATGAGCAAACCCACACAACTCGTGCGATATATATTTGACTCATACATAAATTTAGTCGGGGTCAAGAAAGAAAACTTCGAGCTAAAAAAAAAGCTTGATACCCTCCAGATAGAAAATCAGAAGATAGTAGAATTAGATAAGGAAAACAAAAGACTGAAGTCTGTTTTGAACCTCATGGAGCAACATCCCAACACCATGACGGCTGCGAGAGTTATTGGCGAAGATGTAAAAAACTGGTTTAAATGCATCATTATCGATAAAGGAAGAGATCACGGCATAAGAGAAAAGATGCCTGTTGTTACGCCAAAAGGTGTAGTAGGCCAGGCAGTGGAAATAAACAAGTGGCACTCGAAGGTAATGATAATAAATGATACCAACTCTTCGGTAGATGTTTACATAGAAGGTAAAAACACAAGGGGTGTACTTGAAGGGACAGGACAGACTACGCTCAAATTAAAATATATACTGAAAAATGATGAAATCGCTATTGGTGATAAATTAATCACATCAGGCAAGGACAGCATCTACCCCAGGGGTCTTCCAACAGGCATAATCATCACAATAAACAGGAACAAGGCCGGGATTTTTGCTGATGTAGATGTAATGCCTTTTAACAACTATAAAAGATTAGATGAAGTTCTCATAATAAAGAAGAAATGAAAATAGCTTCATATATGCTGATCAGTATAATCTTCATAATTTTTGAATCAGCTATTCTTTCCATTTTCCCCGTTGAATTTTTTAAACCTGACGTGGGGATGCCCTTTATCATATACATAACCCTCTTTTTAGGGCCGGGGACTGGTTTTTTGGCAACATTAATCATTGGCCTGTTCCAGGAAATTCTCTCGAATGCACCTCCCGGCTCAATGATTTTTACAAAAATTTCCATCTTTCTCCTTGTAACTTTTTTGAAAGGTAAATTATATATTGACTCAAAATACAGTTTCTCATATATATGCGGTGGATCCGTGGTGGTTGAATCATTTCTTTTTCTTGTTTTGTCGCTCCTTTCCAAGGGCGAATTGAAGAATGTTATGAATGTGTTTTTCTATATCATTCCAAATGCCATATTTACCGGCTTTATATCTATTTTCATCTTTTCAATGATAGAATATATAAATATGAGGTTCTTGAGCAGAGAGTAGAAAGGGATAAAAACTGGAAAATTTTATTAAAGAAGATAAATCAGCAACTAACAGCAAGTATAAATGGTGCAGGCGATTACTCGTATTTACGGTAATCATACTCTGTATCAGGCTCTGGGATCTTCAAATCATGAAGGGAAATGAGATGCGAAAACTCTCGGAGCAAAATCGCATAAGGGTTAAAAAGGTCATAGCCCCAAGGGGGATCATACATGACAGAAATGGAAAGATTCTGGCTGATACAAGACCTTCCTTTAACATGTATGTAACCCCTGAAGACATAAAGGACTTTAATCAGACAATTGATGGGCTTGCAAAGCTTCTCAATCTCGACCGAGAAGAGATAATAAACAAATTAAAAGCGGCAAGCGGATTTCCCCCCTCATTTCCTGTGAAGATTAAACATGATATTTCTATGGATGAGGTGGCAAAAGTAGAGGCAAACCGGGTGTATCTTCCCGGTGTGAGTATCCAGATTGAACCAAAAAGGAACTATCCCTATGGCAATATGATGGCCCACATGCTCGGCTATGTTTCAGAGATTAGCGATGAAGAAATGAAAGCAAAGGAATTCAAAAGTTATTCTCTTGGTGATTTTATCGGCAGATATGGACTTGAAAGGGCATATGAATCACATCTTCGCGGGATAGACGGTGAAAAAAGGGTCGAAGTTGATGCCATGGGGAGAGAGGTAAGAACCCTCGAAATTAAAGACTCCACTCCAGGGAACAGTTTATATTTAAATATTAATCTTGAGATACAAACAGCCGTTGAAAAGGCCTATGATGGAAAAAAGGGCGGCTGTATTGCTGTTGAACCAAAGACCGGTGCTGTTGTTGCCCTTTTAAGCCGGCCGGCCTTTGATCCGAACAAATTTGCCGGCGGGATTTCAAAAGAAGACTGGAAGGCAATTATTACGGACAAAACGCATCCCCTTCAAAACAGAGTAACACAGGGCAGATATCCTCCCGGATCAACCTTTAAAATCGTCTCAGCATTAAAGGCGCTGGATGAAGGGATTATCAACGAGAGGACAAGTTTCACCTGCCGTGGCGGATTTCCATTCGGCAAAAGGGTATTCAAGTGCTGGAAAAAAGGAGGCCATGGGACAGTTGCGGTGCATCGAGGTATCGTTGAGTCCTGTGACGTCTTTTTTTATAATGTCGGACTGAAGCTTGGCATTGACAGAATACACGAGATGGCTGACACAATCGGTCTCGGGAAGGTAACAGGCATTGATTTACCCGGCGAGAAGAACGGTCTTGTGCCTTCCTCTGAATGGAAGAAAAAGACATACGGTGAACAATGGTACGAGGGCGAAACCGTATCTGTTGCAATAGGACAGGGGGCTGTCTGGATTACACCGGCACAGCTTCTTCAATTATCTGTTTTCGTTGCCAATGATGGCGTCACATTTAAACCGCAGATAGTAAACAGGATAGTCTCGCCAGAGGGAAAAACCTTAAAAACCTTTGAGCCGGTTATGAATGCTAATACAAAACTCAAAAAGGAAACAGTAAGGATTGTGAAAGAAGGGATGTGGGGTGTTGTTAACGAGCCCAGTGGCACAGCTCATGGCTCGCGTCTCCAAACAATAAGCATGAGCGGTAAAACAGGGACTGCCCAATCTGTCGGAGAAAAAGGGAAAAGTCTGGGTGACCATGCCTGGTTTATTGCCTATGCACCATCAGAGGAACCTGCCATTGCCATGTCTGTGCTTGTCGAGTACGGTGGTCATGGCTCCAGCGTTGCAGCCCCTGTAGCAAAATTAATTGCAGAAAATCTTCTCAAACCAAAGGTTGAAATAAAAGAGGCAAGGGTTTATGAAAATAGATAAAAGGAGGCTATACCACTTAGACTGGTATCTCATTATTAACGGATTAGCCATATTTGCCGTTGGCATATTTAACCTCATTAGCGCAACCAGTTCTTTTTACAGCGGATCTTACAATTTCATAATGAAACAATTTATCGCCTTTGGAATAGGATTGGTCCTCATTGTCGTTATTATCCAGTACGATTATAAAGTAATAGCGGAACATTCCAAGTGGTTTTACGTAGCGGGATTGTTTTTTATTGTCCTTGTCCTTGGAATAGGAATGGTAGCGGGTGGAGCGAAACGGTGGATCAATGTTTTTGGTATAAGCATCCAACCGTCAGAATTTATGAAACCTATACTCGTGCTTTTTCTGGCTAACATGCTTTATCAAAGGAAAAGGGAAAATATCCCGCTCGGTTTGAGGGATATTTGCCTGCCAATGCTTTATATTATAATCCCCTTTATCCTTATTGTTAAACAACCCGACCTTGGCACAGGCGTTATAGTTGTGCTGGCAAGTCTTTCTATTCTATGGTTTGTAGGTTTGAAAAAATCCACTTATGCGGTGCTTATGAGTTTTGGTGCAATCATCCCCTTCGTTGCCTGGGGTTACCTTCTGAAACCTTACCAGAAAATGAGGCTATTGAGTTTTATAAATATCGATGCTGACCCTTCAGGCTTCGGATATCATGCAAAACAGGCAATGATAGCTGTAGGATCGGGGAAATTAATCGGTAAAGGGTATATGTCTGGAACTCAGCACAAACTCCAGTTTATCCCTGAACACCACACTGATTTTATATTCACCGTAATAGGAGAAGAGTGGGGATTTATCGGTTCAATAATCCTTTTTCTACTTTTTACATCTTTTATTTATCGATGTCTCAAGATAGCTCAGGAAGCTCATGATGAGCTTGGGTCTATTATTGCTTTTGGACTTGCATCAATCATTTATCT
>JAPLKD010000166.1 GCA_026388245.1 Pseudomonadota bacterium
AAAAGTACGGTCGCAGTTAATCTCGCATTGAGTCTCTCTTTGCGGGGCTTAAGGACAGGTATACTCGATGTGGATATCCACGGCCCGAGCGTGCCGAAATTGCTCGGTCTCTCAGGGATACGGGCAGGTGTTACAAATGAAGAGATTGTTCCGATTG
The DNA here is from genome assembly GCA_026388245.1 of Pseudomonadota bacterium. Lineage (GTDB taxonomy): Bacteria > Desulfobacterota > Syntrophorhabdia > Syntrophorhabdales > Syntrophorhabdaceae > MWEV01. Next base: position 158 of record JAPLKD010000166.1, read on the forward strand.
AGGTATACGGCCAGATTAAAGTCGTCTCTATGGGATTACTGCTCGACGGGAACGAACAGGCCGTTATCTGGAGAGGACCGATGAAGGCAAATATAATCCGGCAGTTTCTCCAGAATGTTGCCTGGGGGGACCTCGATGCACTTGTGGTGGACTGTCCTCCCGGAACAGGCGATGAACCGCTCACCATTGCACAGCTTTTGGGTGCAAAAAGCAGCGCAATCATTGTCACCACGCCCCAGCAGATGGCAACTATTGATGTGGAGAAATGCATCACCTTCTGCGGGCAACTCAACCTTCCTATTGCAGGGATTATTGAAAACATGAGCGGGTTTGTCTGCCCCGACTGCGGCAAGGAGGTAAACATATTCTCTTCCGGTGGCGGTGAGAGATTGGCAAAAAACTATGGAATACCATTTCTGGGCAGTATCCCACTTGACCCGGATATCGTAAAGAGCGGAGACGAAGAGCAACCGTATATGCACTTTTATTCCAAAACAAAGACCGCGCAAAAATTCGATGAGATTGTTGAGCGCATTGCGCATTTTAAAAACAACGAACAAATCTCACCCAATGCAGACACCGGCAAAGAAATACCTAAAGTTCCCTCCCCTCAGGACAAAAAGGACGGGGACGGAAATGCTATATCAAAAAAGGAGGGTTCCATGAAATTTGCAGTACCTACAAATGAAGGAAAGTTGTGTGCCCACTTCGGCCACTGTGAGGCATTTGCACTCATCGATACCGATAAAAACGGCACGATTGTAAACGAGACCTATGTTACCCCGCCGCCGCACGAACCGGGACTTTTGCCCCCATGGCTTTCGCAGCAGGGCGTCAACTGCATCATAGCCGGAGGTATGGGCAGCCGTGCGCAGCAGCTTTTTGCCCAGCAAGGTGTCAGGTCGAGAAACTGACGGTTGTTGTGATCACTGACAACTACTACGATTCGGTGAGACCTCAGCCAGTGATAGGACAAAGATTCCGTGCCGCGCCTGGTGCATCGATCCACGCCGAGCACGGTCTTTCCTATTTCATTGAAACGGCAGTAAACGGAAAATTAAGTGCCTTCATGTTTGATTACGGCCTGGATCCCCATGGCGTAATCAATAACATGGGGCTGCTTGATGTTGACTTAAGCAGAGTGGATGCCCTTGGGCTGAGCCATGGCCATTTTGACCATTGGGGAGGTCTTGCTGGAGTACTCAAACAAAACCGGTCTAAAATGCGCAAGGGTATGCCCCTCTATGTGGGAGACGAAACATTCGCCCATAGATTTTCCCTTCGTCCCGGAACACATGAGCCTCATGACATTGGTCAGCTCAGGAGGGAAGAGGTTGAGAGCTTTGGCGCTGTGAACATTATTGAGATCAGAGATCCTGTTGAAGTGATCCCGGGATGCTGTTATACGGGCAACATTGAAAGGGTTACAGACTATGAGAAAGTCCAGCCGGGCCTGCTGATCGAACGTAACGGAGAACTCGAACATGATCTCTTCGAGGGTGAACAGGCAGCTGTATTCAGCCTGAAGGGTAAGGGATTGGTGATACTTTCAGGCTGTGCCCACGCAGGAATTGTAAACACCGTGAAACATGCACAGAAGATCACAGGAATCAAAAAGGTTCATGCGGTGATAGGCGGTTTCCATCTTGTTAACGTAAGACCTGAGATAATTCAGAGAACTGTAGCTGACATAAAAGCTATAGGACCGGATTATATAGTTCCTGCGCATTGTACAGGGTTCGAAGCTATTACAATGTTTGCTAAGGAAATGCCAAAGCAGTTCATATTGAATACTGCGGGCACGAAATATGTTATGACCTCATAAAACATAATATATGGGCGGGTATGGCCGCTTCATGCATTATGTTCAATAAATGGATGGAGAACCTGTGAATAAAGATGGTAGTACTTCCCCTTTCGAAGAATCAAAGGTAAAATTTGAAAAAATAGTCATAGAAAACAACCTGAGCAATTCAGATGTCTCCATAATTGTGAAGACTTTATCCCCCGAAGAGGCAATAGGGATGCCGGGGAGAAGGGATTTTCCTATTGTCACCGGCAAAGAAAGGGTTGTTGAGGCAGAGTTTCAGGGGGCAAAGGCCCATGCCTTTACCGATTCACCGAAAGAATTTATCGGTAAGCTTGAGGAGGTGATTGCCATGCCTCTTACCGACAACGGGAAAAGGGCGATCTTCATTGCCACGATGAACGCGGTATTGAAGCACCTCAATATCATTGAGACGACACTCCACTGCAAGGACGAAGAGCCGGAAAAATGCGCTCAGGAGATTGCCTCCTATATCAAAGAGACATTAAGGCCGGAAATAGTCGGCCTTGTCGGGCTAAACCCTGCCATCCTGGAAGCGCTGAGCACTGTCTTCGGATCGAGAAATGTAAGAATAACGGACCTCAACAGGCAAAATATCGGGACATCAAGATACGGGGTAGATGTTTGGGATGGCAATACCATGACAGAAAAGCTTGTCCAGAAATCTGATGTTGTTCTCCTCACGGGAACCACCCTTGTAAACGGCACATTCGATGGTATATGGAAGGCCATTCAGCAATACAGTAAAAACTACCTCATATATGGTGTAACCTCATCAGGCATTTGTGAGCTGACAGGGTTGAACAGGATATGTCCATATGGAAGGGTCTAAGCAAACAAAGAAGGAAGATCAAAAGAATAATGGAGAGGATTGGACATTCATGAAGGATTTTAAAATAGTAGTGATAAAGGGAGCCGGAGAAATGGCAACCGGCATTGCACACCGACTCTTTATGGCTAATTTCAAAACTATAGTTATGACAGAGATTCCGAAGCCTATTAGTGTTCGGAGAACTGTAGCCTTTTCCGAGGTTGTCTATGAAGGGAAAAAAGAGGTCGAAGGTGTGACGGCAGAATATGCAAAACATTTAAGAGAGGTTTTTGATATCTGGAAGAGACAGAACATAGCCGTCATGGTTGACCCTGGATGGGGTATTGTGGGGGAGCTAAAGCCAGACGCGGTAGTGGACGCAATCATGGCGAAACGAAATATAGGGACAAAAAATGATGAAGCCCCGATAGTCATTGGTGTGGGGCCTGGATTTTGTGCTCCATCTGATGTGCATGCAGTTGTGGAAAGCAACAGGGGACATAATCTCGGGAAAGTAATATATAGTGGTTTTGCAGAGGCCCACACAGGCATACCTGGCTCCACTATGGGTTACACCAAGGAACGGGTGTTGCGTGCGCCGCACGAAGGCACAATAAAGCATGTCAAACATATTGGAGATGAAGTTAAAAAAGGTGAACTTGTTCTTTATATAGACAAAACCCTCGTGTTTGCTTCTATTGATGGAATACTTAGAGGTCTCATTCGCGAAATTGATATTAAGACCAACGAAAAGATCGGCGATATCGACCCGCGAGGGATAAGGGAATACTGTTACACTATCACAGAAAAGGCAAGAGCAATAGGTGGAGGTGTCCTTGAAGCAATCATGCATTTTTCCAATTGAGGCGTGGGGATGAATATATATGAGCTTATCTGTGAACACCTGAAAAACGGAAAAGGCGGGATACTCGCTACTGTTATCAAAAGAACCGGGTCTGCCCCGCGGGATGTGGGCGCTAAGATGTTTATCGGAGAAGACGGTAAAACTTTCGGGACTGTCGGGGGCGGTCGCCTTGAATCAGATGCATACAGGGAGGCCCTTGAGATAATGAACAAAGGGCTCACGAAGGTATTCAGCATGATAATGGACGCTCAAAAGGTCGAAGAAAAGGATATGCTCTGTGGTGGTAATGTTGAGGTGCTT
>JAPLKD010000099.1 GCA_026388245.1 Pseudomonadota bacterium
AGCAGCATAAGCTCCTGTTTTCGTGCATCGTTTATGTATGGTGCCGCATCAATAAAATTCTGGCCTACCCACCACAAGGCTATGGATGCACTGAATGTGTCCGCCCTCCTGAGGAATGCACCGAGACAGACAAGGGGGATAATTATCTGTAGAAGTGTTCCACCAAGGACTCCCATAAAATCACCTAATATTCCAAAGATCAGGTGACCGGCTTCATGAAAAGGAAGGCTTATGTTGTGCATAAAGGACTCACCTGCATAGTTGCTCTCAACAGAGTGAAAAATAAATTTAATTCCCCAGATGAGAACAATGAGAAAAACAAACACCCTCCCGCCAAAAAAGAAGGGATTTACCTTTTCGTCAACGGAAAAAAGAAGCCCTTTTAATGAAAACTCCTCAGATTCGTACGGAGCGGCATCCTTTTTGCGGGGTATTACCTCTTCTTTTTGGGGTGTAACCTTTTCATGCTGTGAAAGGTATTTTATAAGGTTTTCGTAGGCCCAGCTAATCTCTTTGAGCCTTTCCCATTCCTCCTCATCAGCGCTTGATTCTTGTTTTAATCTTCTGTACGCCTCTTTTACTTCCCCCATCGATGCCCCCGGTGGAAGCTCAAGGATTTGATAGCAGTTATTGATAAGATCGTCCACGTATACTCCTCTTTTCATGATTTTATATCATATGGTCGTTTTGTCAAACCATTTTCCGCTTTTCATGCAGCTTGACATTGAAAAGCTGAACGTTTATTTTATGGATGTATATATTTTACAATAACAAGGAGCACATATGATAAGGGCAAAATTGTGGTTTCGCTGTGCAGCAATGCACGATCCTGTTACTCCAAGGGTGGCTCAGCCTGCGCTTGTCGGCTGGGAGGCAAAGAAAAGAAGGGTTGACCTCACCATCGAAAGGGCATTCAATGGAGAAGAATTGGTCCGCCGCATGAAAGGGTGGGTAACAACCGACCCTGACAAGGTTACTGAAGTCGTTAAAAAATATGGCAAATTAAAGGTGTTGGACGACAGGGAGCTCGTTATTGAGATTGAAAAGCAGGAAGACGTTGCAAAGCTCGAAAAAGACCTCCTCGACAATTTCGGGTCAGAGGTAGACATAGAAGTAGTCAAGGGAATCCGCTGAACACTAAGCACTATGCACCACTGAACACTAAGGACTAAGCACTATGCACTATACACTTTTACTGCCTGCTGGGTACTGCATAGTTTTTAAGTGTAACCCCCCTCGGTCTTGGTAATTTTTGTTAAGGAAATGTATCCCTGGAACGAATATCGGAACATTTTTTGGGGGGCCACCCGTCTTGGCGAAAACGAGCGTCCCCGAAAGGGGTGATGTGCAGGCTTGAACATCTTCGGGTAGCCTCCGCCCTTGCACATCAAGCGAATTGAGCCAGTAGAACGGGTCAAAAATGTGAAGCTGATGAGTGTGGAAGGGAGCATTTCCTTATGATACATCTGAGTAGTATCTCTCGATAACTGAGGGATTATTTTTAAGTTGTTATTAAGGTTGACATTTTGTCTTCTTACAATTAATATAATTATAGTTAAATGTTTGAAGACGTAATAAAAAAATATGGCTTATTTTTACTCATGTCAGCGCTGCTCTTCTCGTTGATTTTTACGGAGGGCGGTGTCCTGGGGTACATTAAGACAAAAATGGATATCAGGCGTGTGAACACTGAAATAAAAAAATTAGATCAGGAAAACGTCCTTTTGATGCGTGAACTGGATAAGCTTCAGAAGGATGACCAGTATCTTGAGGAAGTTGTAAGAAAAAAATACGGTTTTCTCAGGGAAGGCGAAAAGCTCTACAGGATTGAAAGATGAAATACGAAGGAATGATATACAGACCGCCAAGCGAGGCAGAAAGCCTTATTTTGCAGGTTACCATTGGATGCTCTCACAATAAGTGCACCTTTTGCGGTTCTTTTAAGGACAAGAAGTTCAGAGTGCGGAGTTTGGAAGAGGTAAGAGAAGACATAGAAGAAGCAAAGGTATATGCGCGATACATAAAAAAGGTCTTTATTGCCGATGGCGATGCACTGATCATACCTCAGAAAAGACTTATCCCCATCGTTCAGATGATAAAGGATGCATTTCCGAAACTTGAGAGAATAGGCACTTACGGCAATACAAAATCCATTTTAAAAAAATCCGTAGAAGAGCTTATGGAGCTGAAAGAATCAGGTGTAGGCATCATCTACCTCGGGGTTGAGTCAGGCGATCAGGTTACCCTTGACAGGGTTTGCAAAGGCACCGTACTGGATAAAACTGCAGAGGCTGCAAAAAGGGTAAAAGATGCAGGCATTGTCCTCTCAGTGACAGTTTTGCTTGGCCTGGGCGGGGTGGAGAGAAGCAGCATCCATGCAGCAGAAACAGGAAAATTCTTAAGCAGAATTGATCCCGATTATGCCGGTGCACTCAGCGTCATCGTGGTACCCGGTACCGTCCTTGCGAAAGAAGTAAAGAACGGTACCTTTATAGTCCCCGACCCGTATATGCTTCTCGAAGAGCTTGCCATCATGATCAAAAACACACACGTCACACACATGTTTTTTGCCTCAAACCATGCATCAAACTATCTTCCGGTAAAGGCATGGCTCCCCGAAGATAAAGAGAAAACATTACGTGCAATCAGGCATGTATTAGACCAAAAAGACCCTTCCCTTCTCAGGCCCGAATTCATGAGGGCGCTCTAAGGAATGAAGAATGGAGAATTAAGAATGGAAGGCGTTAAATTCTTAATTCTTAATTTTTAATTTATTGGGGGACGGGGAAATTTTCAGAGGAAGGACACGAGGATATGGATAAGGCACTCAAGACCGAACCGGTTGATGTACCCATAAGGGTTCGCTATGCTGATACTGATAAAATGGGTATCGTTTACTACGGCACCTACCCCATCTATTTTGAAATCGGAAGAAGCGAGTACATGAGGGAGAAGGGCTTCTCATACAGGAATTTCGAAGAAGAGGGCTACCACCTTGTTGTAGTAAACCTGGAAGCAAAGTACTACAACTCTGCAACGTACGATGACCTTCTCATTGTAAGGACAAGTATCTCTGATTTAAAATCGAGAGGGCTCACATTTCACTATGAGGTATACAAAGACGGGACTCTGGTTGTTGAAGGAAAAACAAAACATATCTGCATAAACCGCGAAAGAAAATCTTCATCAATGCCTCCGCATCTTTTAAAGATTTTGAAAGATGTCGAATCCGCATAATATCCTCATCATACGGCTAAGTTCACTGGGTGACGTACTTATGAGTATCCCGGCCGTTGTAGCAATCAGGAACACCTTCAGTGAAGCCCATATTTCATGGCTTGTGGAAGGCTCTGTTGGTCAGTTACTTTCGCATCAGGAGTTCATAGACAATGTGATTGAGTTTCCCCGGCACAGCATTGCCAGGGCTTTTAAAAAAAGCGATCCCATTCGTGGAATCCGGGAAATAAAAACTTTCATCAAAAAACTGAGGGAAATTAACTACGATATTATTGCTGACTTCCACGGGATCATAAAAAGCGCCATATTCTCCATGCTCGCCAGAGGGGATAGAAGGCTTGGATTCGGGAAGATGTATGCTAAAGAAAAAAGTCATCTTTTCTATGGCGAGACAGTAACAGCAAACAGCAAGAGGATCCATAAGGTGGAACGCAATATGCTGATTGCACGTCATCTGGGCGCCAATGGGGATATTCCGCAGGTATCGCTCACTGTGCCGGCGCATTTCGACACATATATTGATGATTTTTTTTCAAAGGCAGGGTTGACCAGTCCGGTTTTTGCAGTAAACCCCTTTTCAAGCAGCCAGGGGATTTATAAAAGGTGGGACTTAAAACAGTATGAAGAGATTATAAAAAAAATATATGATACCATTGGGGCTCAAGTTATAATACTCTGGGGGCCCGGAGAGAAAAGGGAGGCAGAACATTTAAGAAAAATGGGAGGTGACAGGGCGATCCTCTCCTGCCCTACTAATGTGCCTCAGTTGTTTTCCCTCCTCAAGAGGATTGATATGTACATTGGTGGAGATTCGGGGGTTATGCACCTCGCAGCCTTTGCCGGCTGTCCCATACTGGCAATCTTTGGCCCCACGGATGTAAATATCAATGCCCCGTACAGCAAAAACTGCACCATAGTACGGAAGGATTTATTGTGCAGTCCATGTAAGAATAAAAACTGCCAGAGCAGAAAATGTCTGACTGATATTACGGTGGATGAGGTGTTTGAAGCGATACTGGCACAGAAGACAGAAAACAGAAGACAGATTTAAGTCTAACTTCTGTCAGTCCCGCGAAGCAGGACGGTCTGACTTCCGACTTCTGACTTCTGAATCAAAATATATTATAAAAGGACTAACGAAGAACTATGAGAGTTCTCTTTATCTACCCCAACCTCAACGCTCAGATCGGTTTTAATTATGGGTTATCATACATCTCAGGCCTCCTGAAAGCCAATAATATTGAGACATATTTACTCAACGTGAACGATAAGCTCGGATACCCCTTCGATCTGAACAGGATCAAAGAGGATGTATTATCAATAAAACCTGACCTGATAGGATTCTCTGTCCTGACTAATCAATACAAGTATTCTATAGACATTGCCAGAAGTATTAAAACCTATTACGATGCTCCGATCATTTTCGGAGGCATCCATCCTACCATGGACCCCCAGGGCACGATATCGGAACCCTCTGTAGACTATATTTGCATTGGCGAAGGAGAAGAGGCATTCCTTGAATTCATCCTGAAAGGTACAGCAAAAGGGGTAAGGAATTTTGCTTACAGGGAGGGGGGTCAATTCGTCATAGAGCCTTTGAGACCTTTTACGGACATTACAAAACTCCCCTTTAAAGATTACGAGATTTTTGATTTCCAGCAAATGATCGATGCAAAAGACGGCTGGGTAGGGCTCATCGCTTCAAGAGGTTGCCCTTTCCGGTGCACCTACTGTTTAAATCACAAAATCATGAAGCTTTACAAAGACCACGGACATCTGCCCAAGTATTATGTACGGCGTCATACGGTCGATGAAACGATCGCTGAGATCAATTATCTCCTCACACATTATAAACGCATAAACATGTTCATATTCGACGATGACATATTCACCTTTGATAAGGAATGGCTTCATGAGTTTTCTGAAAAATATAAATCAGTTACTAATGTAGGTTTTGTCTGCAATGCCCATGCAAGGGTGTTTGATGACAATGTTGCGCGTGCGCTCAAAGAAGCAGGCTGCAGGATTATAAAATTCGGCCTTGAAAGCGGGAGTGACAGGATACGAAGGGGCGTGTTAAATCGTTATATGACAAACAAAGATATTGAGCGGGCATTTGCCGTTGCGCATAAACACGGGCTTCATACCTCTGCATTTGTCATGATGGGGCTCCCCCTCGAAGAGACAGGAGATATTATTGAGACGGTGGACCTCATTGCAAAGGTTCAGCCCGGAAGGGTCCGCTGGTCACTTTTTTTTCCTTTTATTGGCACAAAGGCTTACAATATAGCCAAAGAAGCCGGTTTAATAGATTTTGAAAAGATGCGTATACTCGATAATTTCACCGATGAAACCTGCATGATGCTTGGTGATGATATCAATCTGCTTGTTGATAAACTAAAATTCATGTTCTGCCTGTTCATAAACGGCTATGCCAATATAGATGGGCAGGGCAGATATAAGGAACTTCTGAAAATCGTCGAAGCCGCTGAAAAAGATACCTGGTTGAAAAATAAAAGACTTTTCATAGGGCAGGTTAACATGTTAGATAAAGAAATGGAGGAAAAGGGGAAACTTTACTATACGGTAAAGTACAACCCCTTTATGGGTGTCCGGAGTGACTGGAAAGACAATAGTATATCTGCCTAACTGGCTGGGTGATATGGTCATGGCCATACCCTTTTTAAGCTCTCTGAGGGCATCCATATACGGAGAGCTGTGGGGGATTGGTAAGAGTAACGCTATCCATATATATAGTGGTCACAATTTCTTCGACAGGTTCGTTCCCCTTGAAAGTAAAAATCTGATTACATTCCTCGATACCATAACATTTTTAAAACGATTCAGATTTAAAAGGGGTATTTTATTGCCCCACTCATTCCGCTCTGCCCTGCTGTTTTATTTAGCCGGCATCAGCGAACGGGCCGGATATGCCAGGAATAAAAGGGGGTTTATGCTCACGCACCGTGTTGCCGAAGACCCGGCGCTGGAGCCCACCATGGAACACTATCTGAAGATTATAGATATACTTGGGGGCAGACGGATAATAATGGATGTCCCATCGCTTATTGTTACGGAAGATGAGGAACAGAAGTTTAATGAAAAGTATATCGATATCAACAAGTCTTATACAGCCTTTGTCGTTGGTGCACAGTATGGCTCCTCAAAGTGCTGGCCTCCCCGTCATTTTTCAGAGCTTGCTGATATGATTATAAAAAGATACGGCATGAAAGTATACATATTGCCCGGGAAGGGCGAGGAGGAACTTGCCGGTGAAGTGTATGCAGGTTCAACACAAAAAGAGGGTATTGAAATAAAAAGCATGGGTATCCGGGATCTGAAGGTCTGTCTTTCACATGCCTCTGCCGTAGTAACGAACGACACCGGTCCACGCCATATTTCTGCGGCACTTTCCGTCCCTACGGTTGCGCTCCTGGGTCCCATGGACGAAAGATACACCGCTTACCCGAGTACATGTACACATACAATCAGTGCGGATGTGCCATGCAGACCCTGTAATAAGAAGAAGTGCGACAGGGATCACGAGTGTTTGAAGGGAATAAGGCCGGAAACAGTATTCACAAAACTGGAGGAGATACTTGGATAGTAAGCAGGGGTCAGGAATCAGGGATCAGGGGTCAAAAGCAAGTAAGCAGGGGTCAGGGGTCAGGGGTTTAAGGGGTCTTAAAGACAGGGTTCAAGGGTTCGAGGGTTCAAGTGGTGTTCGCTTGGCCCCTGTAGTTAATGTTATTGACAAATTTGCAGAGAAAAAAATCTGTGTTATTGGTGATATAATTGCCGATGTCTATATCTTCGGAAAACCCTACAGGCTTTCACGGGAAGCACCTGTTGTTGTGGTAAAGTATGAAGGGCAGAAGATATTCCCCGGGAGTGCGGGCAATACAATAAACAACCTGTTAGCTCTTGGCGCACGGGTATTTCCACTCGGACTTATCGGGAATGATTCCCTTGGTAATAAACTTTTTGAGTATTTTTTACAGCACAAAACAATAGATCCAACCGGCCTCGTGCGGTATAAGGGAAACACTACGACTAAGACAAGGATATTAGCGGGGGATACACACACATCAAAACAGCAGGTCATCCGGATTGACAGGGAAAGCGACACGCCTGTTCCACAGAGCGCAAAGAAGTCATTGCAGAAAAAATTAGAAGAATTAGCACCCGAAATGGACGCCTTTATCGTCTCAGATTACGGTCACGGGACAGTAGACAGTAATGTTATTCAATACATGAAGGGATTGGCAAAGGAAAAGATTGTAGTTGGAGACTCGCGATACAGCCTGAAAAATTTAAAGGGCTTTACCATGATTACCCCCAACGAATCAGAGGCATATGCACTGGCAAACTTGAGCGAATCCTGTTCGATCGGAGACGTAGGGGGAAAAATAATAGAATTTATGGATTTGACCGCACTCCTTGTTACACGCGGGAATCAGGGAATGAGTCTCTTTTTGAAAACCGGCGAGGTTTTTCATATCCCCATTTCAGGGACAGACGATGTAACCGATGTTACCGGTGCAGGTGATACAGTCTGTGCGGCACTGACGCTTTCACTCGCAAGTGGTACTGATTTTTATCATGCTTCCTGTATTGCCAATTATGCAGCGGGTGTGGTGGTAATGAAGCGGGGAACCTCAACGGTTAGCCCTGAAGAACTTAAAAAGGCTATGGAGCATTATGGGACAGGTCATTAAAAACCTCGCAGAGCTTAAAAACATCATCGAGAAGGCGAAGGCGAACGGCAAGAAGGTAGTCTTCGGTAATGGCTGTTTTGATCTCCTCCATGTGGGTCATGTCAGATATTTGAAGGGCGCCGGAGAACTGGGTGATGTGCTTATTATTGCCGTCAATGACGATTCCTCTGTTACAGGGATAGGAAAGAGAAAACAGGTTGTAACGCCTGCCCTTGAGCGGGCCGAGATCATTTCAGCCATTGAATGCGTCGATTATGTGGTCATCTTCAGCGACCCAACGGTGGAAAATCTCCTCTTAACGCTGAAACCGCATATTCACGCAAAAGGTACAGATTATACGGAAGATAACGTCCCTGAAAGGGATATAGTACTTTCTTATGGTGGCAGGGTCGCTATCGTCGGCGACCCCAAAGATCATTCAACCCGGGATCTTATAAAAACCATCAAGAGCCTCTGATCATCGTTACGTTAAATCCAATAAGGTTTAAATGGGCTTTTATTTATTCACTGTTTGATTTCAAGCATTTTTTGGTGTAGATTAACAAAAATCCAAACAGTGAAGGCAAGAAGCTAAGGGATGAAAAATATTAAAAATTCGCAATTCACATCTTCTAACTCAAAACTCATACAGTTTAATCCCGACGGAGGAGGGACAACTCAAAACTCAAAACTGCCTCTCTCCGTCTACATGATTACCTTCAACAATGCCTGTACGATTGAAAAGGCTTTACAGAGTGTTGCAGGGTGGGTAAATGATGTGGTGGTTGTGGACTCACACAGTGCCGACGGCACCGCGGAAATTGCCCAAAAATACACTGAATCAATCTGCCAGTATGATACAACCGATATGCGGGAAAAATACCAGTACGCCCAGGATCAATGCACGCATCCATGGGTGCTTTTTATCGATGCAGATGAATGGCTGACGCCGCAGCTGAAGGGAGAAGTAGAGAAAATAATTTCCAAAAACACAGATTATAACGGCTTCATGGTAAACCGCAGAAATGTGTACCTGGGCCGCGAGATAAAGTATGGTGGATGGTACCCTGACCACGAGATACGGCTCTACAGAAAAGATAGAGGCAGTTGGCAGGGGGGAATCCATGCAAAAGTTTATGTGGATGGAAAAGTTGGCGAGCTTAAAAACTATTACATGCATACCCCGTATACAGATACAGCCCATCAGATACGGACAATCGACCGGTATTCCGAGGCATTCGCACAGGATCTTTATTCATCGGGTCGCCGTTTTCACCTTATTGATATGCTGACAAGGCCCATATATCGCTTTTTCAGGGATTATATCTTCAAGAGGGGGTTCCTCGACGGAGTGCCTGGGCTCATCATCGTGGCATCCACCATGTATTACGTGTTCATGAAACACGCCAGACTCTGGGAATTGGAAAGGAAGAACGATAATTCATAAAGAGGAGGCAACAGGGAATTTATGGCTTACATCTTGAGTTTAAAAACCATTTCTGATCACAGGGGGCACCTGACTGTCATCGAAAGAGAGATACCCTTCGAGATAAAAAGGGTATTTTACATATACGGTGTCCACGCTGAATCAATAACGAGGGGCGGGCATTGTCACCACAGGACCACACATGCCGCTGTATGTGTAAGCGGAAGCTGCAAGGTCTACGTGAATGATGGCGAAAAGGAAGAAACATACCTCCTCGATTCCCCCGAAAAATGTCTCATACTGGATTGTCAGGACTGGCATACCATGTTTAGCTTTACTCCCGATGCGGTTCTGGTCGTTCTCGCATCTGAATATTATGATCCCGATGAATACATTTATGAACTGAAAAAAGAGGGTAACAATGATTGAATACGAGCGCCTCGGCAATTCTAACAAGCCCTTTTTCGAAGATTACAAAAAGGCTTTCAATACATTCCTCGAGAGCGGATGGTATATACTGGGAAAGAATGTTGAGGAGTTCGAAAAACAATTCAGCAGTTATAACGGGTGCAGTCATTGTATCGGTGTAGGCTCCGGTTTCGACGCCATCAAACTTTCACTTAAGGCCTTTAATTTTGAGCCCGGATCAGAGGTCATTCTGCCTTCAAACGCCTATATCGCGACTGTCTTTGCAGCCATGCACTGCTCTTTGAAGGTCGTCTTTGTTGAGCCGGATATCAGCACTTATAATATCGGCCCGGAAAAAATCGAAGAAAAAATCACCTTGAATACCGTCGCCATCCTTGTTGTCCATCTATATGGCAAGGCATGCGATATGGGTCCTATAATAGAGACAACCAGAAAATACGATTTGAAACTCATAGAAGATTGTGCCCAGTCTCATGGCGCCATGTACAAGAATAAAAAGACCGGGAGTTTTGGTGACTTCGGGGCATTCAGCTTTTATCCGACCAAAAACCTCGGTGCCCTGGGAGATGCAGGGGCAATAACCACGAATAATGATATGCTGTCCAGTGCTTTAAAAAGATTGAGGAATTATGGCTCTGAGGTAAAAAATTATTTTGACATGGTGGGTTTTAATTCGAGGCTTGATGAACTCCAGGCGGCATTTCTCATTATAAAACTCCATAGGCTCGATGAAATTAACAACCATAAAAGGAACCTGGCAAAAGCCTATCTGGATGGCCTGAAAGAAGATTTTATAAAGCCTGTTGTAGATAAAGATTTTTATGATGTCTACCATATCTTTAACGTCAGGCACCCAAGGCGGGATACATTAAAGGAATACCTGAAAAACAACGGCATCGAGACACAGATACATTACCCGGTTCCACCGCATAAGCAAAAGGCATTAATGGGTATCATCAATGATGACCGATTCCCCATCTCGGAAGAGATACATAACACAACCCTCAGCCTCCCCATTTCCTTCTATCACCAGGAAGATGACATTTACAGGGTTGTGGAGGTAATGAACAAATTTTAAAGCAAACACCGGCAGATAAAAGACCTGTCCCGTTGGCAAGGGACGGGGTTCATGACAGGGTTATCGAATTTCTGCAAGATAAGCCGCGTGGAAAGGTCCTCGATATTCCAACCGGCTATGGAGCCCTGGCAAAGCAGTTATATGATATGCATTTCACCGTCTCTTGCTGCGACATCAATACAGATCAGTTCCTGGTTGATGAACTGAAGGTTGACAAGGGGGATCTGAATGAACACATACCGTACAGCGATGGGGAATTCGATTATGTATGCTTTTTGGAAGCCGTTGAGCACACAGAGAATCCTTATAATGCAATACGGCAAGTGGCGCGGGTTTTAAAACCGGGCGGAACACTCATCATGAGTACGCCCAATTATTTGAATATAGAACGGCGTTTGAAATTTCTTGTTACCGGTTTCTTCACAAGGCCCGTTTCACAAAATACCTTCAGGAATCATTACAGGGGAGAGGTTTACGGAATGCATTTAAGTCCCATAGGGTACACTATCATCAGGTTCGCCCTGGAACACGCAGGACTCCAGATAATAAAGATCGCATACGATAAAAAGAAGAAGAAACAGGCACTCCTGAAACCCCTCGTATGGCTTATCCGGTTTTATGCAAAGTTATGGCCAAAATCAAAGCGTGAAAAATATTGGCTTGCAGAAACAACAGGCGATACAATCCTCGATGGAGGCAATACGCTAATCATTTTCGCACGAAAATTATGAAGAGCAAGGCGGGAAACAGCCGCAGGTTCTATCCTGCGCAAATATTCCTTAAGTTAAAGGAGCATGTTTATGATTGTAAAGATGTTTGATGTTGAGTCAGACCATAAGGATATAAAGGAAGAACTGCTGATTATCATGAAAGAAATCCTCTCGAGTGGGGAATATATCCTCAGCAAAGAGGTAAAGGCGCTTGAAGAGGTCTTTGCAGCATACATAGAGGTTAAATATGCAATAGGTGTCGGAAGCGGTAACGATGCTATAAAAATCGGGGGATTATCCCTGGGATTGAAAAGCGGCGACAAATTCGTAACAGTTCCCAATACCTATATCGCTACCACCATGTCACTCTCCACTCATGGTCTGATACCTCTTTTTTGTGATATTGAGGCAGAAACATACAACATGGATCCGGAGCAACTTGAGAACCTCCTGAAAACAGAAAAAGATGTTAAACTCTGCATCCCCGTTCACCTCTACGGGCATCCCGCCAGAATGGATGAAATAATAGATGTATGCAAACGGCATGGCGTAAAGGTGCTTGAAGATGCCTGCCAGGCCCATGGCGCCCTGTACAAAGACAAAAAGGTGGGAACCTTCGGCGATGTTTCAACATTCAGTTTTTTCCCCACAAAAAACCTCAGCTGTTACGGGGATGGCGGTATCATCGTGACGGATTCCGAAGAAATTTACACAAAAGCAACGATGTTAAGGGCTTATGGGCAGGCCGAGAAAAAACATGTCCATATTGTTGAGGGTTTTAATTCAAGGCTTGATACAATACAGGCTGCTTTGTTGAAGCGCAAACTTGAACACCTTGATCGCTGGAATAACAAAAGAAGGCATATTGCATGGCTGTACGAAAAAGAGTTATCCGATACACCACTCATATTACCCGATGAAGCACCGTGGGCATTCCATGTTTACCATCTCTATGTAGTGCGGTCGAAAGAACGGGAAGAACTTATGCAATACCTCGCTGATCACGACGTCTCAACCCTCATCCATTATCCGACACCAATCCATCTACAAGAAGCATACAAGCATCTTGGGTACAAAGCAGGAGACTTCCCGGTTGCGGAACAGGTTGTAAAAGAGATCATATCACTGCCCATGTATCCGTCGCTGAAAGAGGATGAGGTGATGTATGTATCAAAGTGTATAAGGGAGTTTTATGGAATGTAAAATCAATCGCGGAATGCGGAATAACCCGTACACCGTACATCGTACATCGTACATCGAAGTACGAACGACGAACGACGAACGACGAATTGATGGGTATTTCCTATGAAGATTCTCCACCTTTTCAGTGACTGGAAGTGGACAGGGCCTGCCGAGCCCACGCTATCGCTCTGTGAAGCCCTCACAAATGGGGGGATTGATGTTACACTTGCCTACAGAAAAACCCCTGAAGATTTCCAGGGAAGAACCGTCGAAAAAGAGATAAAAAAGGGGAATTTCAAATCCTACGGCTGGTTCAGACTCAACAGATACTTTTCTTTGAAAGACTGGTCCCATGATATAAAAGCCATACAGGCATACGTTTTAAAAAACGGCATTGACATTGTTCACACAAATCTCTCCCACGATTACTTTACTGCAATCTTTGCGCTCTCTTTCATGAGAAAACGTCCCTTGATTGTCCGGACAGACCATAAAAGGGATGGTATGCCCGTAAACATGTTTATGAGATGGTCCATGTCACGGACTGACGGTCTTGTGAGTTATAGTAAAAAAATCATGGAACAGGACATAAAGGGTTTTCACTTCCCCGTTGAGAGAACCAGTGTTGTTCCACCGGGAATTACGCCGTACGAAGGACCCGTAAAAAACATGCGAAACGAATTAGGCCTCCATGAGGATGAATTGGTGATCGGAGTAATAGGACGCCTCAAGCCTGACCGCGGATACGATGTAATCCTCAAGGCCTTTAAGCAGATCAAAGAACGTGTGGGGCAAGTGAAGCTCATCATTGTGGGGCGAAGCTCCCAGGTGGAGAAGAGCATAAAGCAGCCCCTTTTGGAATTGGGGCTTGAAGACGATGTAATCCTTGCCGGGTACAGGGTAGATGATTATTTCTCCATGATTGCCCTGTTTGACCTTTTTATCATGATGAGGGCAGGAAGCGACGGGAGTGCACGGGCGCTCCGGGAAGTGATGGCCATGGGAAAGCCGGCCATAGTCTCAGACATGGGAATGCTCCCTGAGCTCGTAGAAGACGGAAAAACAGGATATGTCGTAAAGCTTGAAGAATACGGGCTTGCCGAAAAGATGGAGGCAATCCTTACGGATAAACAAAGAAGAAGCACCTTCGGTATGAACGCGCAAAAGACTGCCAGAGAACAATGGAACTATGGTCAACAGGCAAAGAGGATGGAAGAGTTTTATCAAAAACTACTGGTATTAAAAACCCTGAAATGAACTACCCCGCGGCAAGCCACGGGGTATCAAAGGTGAGACAACAATATGAAAACCATCTCGAAGCAAGCTTCGGGGTATGAACCCGCGGGGCAATCACCTCAATGAAAATCGGTCTTGCCATATATAACTTTGACCCGAAAAAAGGCGGCGCCGAGCGTTATGCCTACGACCTTTCCTCGAACCTCGTCAAAAGAGGGCATGAGGTATTCGTCTTCTGTTCCCATGGAATAGAGATGCATGGGACACACCTTGTAAAAATGAATACCGCAACCTTTCCGAGGTGGCTCAGGACGCTTTCTTTTGCCCTCAATCATAAAAAATATCTGAAAACTGTCCCTTTGGACGTCATGCTGGGTTTCGGAAACACGTTTGAGCTGGACGTGTATCAAAGTCATGGCGGTGTGCAAAAGGTCTGGATGGAGAGAGAGATCACAAGCTATGATGACCTGAAAGAGCGCAGGTTCAAGGCAATCCTGTTAAAAAATAATATAAACCAGAAAATCCAGGAATGGATCGCAGAATACCCCATACGAAAAAAAATGTACCGAAAAATCGTGGCTATCTCCGATATGGTTAAAACCCATATGGCAGCACATTACAACCTTGGCGATGATGACTTTCACATCGTATATAACGGTGTGGATACAGAAAGGTTCACACCGGCAAAAATACAACCGGCAGGAAATCTAAAAATCCTTTTTTCGGCCGGCAATTTCCGGCTTAAAGGCCTCCACCCGCTCCTTCTCGCGCTCGGTGAGTTCTCAAGGGAAAGGCAGGATTTTCACCTTTTTATCATGGGAAGAGGGAAAAAGGAACGCTATCAGGGATTAATCCGGGCATTGAGCATGTCCAATCTCGTAACCTTTATCGGTGAACAGGCTTCACCTGAGACTGTTTACAGGGAATCACACATCCTTGTACATCCCACATTTTATGATGCCTGCTCCCTCACCACCATGGAATCTATGGCATCAGGACTTCCCACAATTACAACGAAATGGAACGGAGCCTCGACCCTCATATCTGAAAATGAAGGATATGTAATCGATGAGCCCCGCAACGTTTCTCAATTAGCCACAGTGATCAAGTCCCTCTTCAATGAAAACCTGCGGAACACAATGGGGAAAAAGTCAAGGCAGAAGATTGAAGGCTACACCATAGAGAAAAATGTCGACGAGATGGAGAAGATACTTTCTTCTGTTTCTGGGGCTCACGCCTGTCCCCGTAAGGGAGTCGCCCCCTCCACGAGCCAAGCCCGTGGAGTCTCCCCTTCTCGCTCGTGAAACTCGCTAAATACCGCTTTAAATTATAATGTCAACCTTTCCCGTTTCTATGTCGTAATAGGCGCCCGCTATCTTTATTGTGCCCTGCTCTAATGCCTTCGCAAGAATCGGCTTTGACGATTTAATCTTTTCAACAACAAGCTCAACGTTCGCCCTGATCGCATTGTCCGTCAAATCCCCTGATTGTGCCTTTGCCTTCTCGACAGCCGGGGCAATCGTTTTTACAATACTCCCGATATGGCCGTACGCTTCTCCGCCCTGGACAGTGGTTGTTACAGCGCCACACTTCCCATGACCAAGGACAACAACAAGCGGAGTGCCCAGATGGTCAACTGCATACTCAATGCTCCCCAGGGCTATGTCATCGACGATATTGCCGGCCACGCGGATTACAAAAAGGTCGCCGAGCCCCTGGTCAAAAATGATTTCCGGTGGAATCCGGGAATCAGAACAGCCCACGATAACAGCAAAGGGTTTCTGCCCTTTTGATACCTCGTTGCGGCGCTCTGCTGTCTGGTTGGGATGAGTGAGCTTTGAGCCAATGAAGCGTTTGTTTCCATCTGCTAATTTTTGCAGCGCCTCTTGTATTGATTGATTATCCGACATAATGATCTCCCTCGATATTATTTTGCTCTATATTATAAAAATTCACGATCAACCATCAAGTGTTTTGTGAATAACACATACAAGTCCGCCGGCCGTTATACCTTCATATCACCTTATATTTATTCGATAAATGCAGGCTAATCACCAACAGCTCTTAGCCCATTGCTATAATTACATTGACAACCCGTCTCCAAACAACATAATTGTGAAAATATTAACATAATTTTATTGACAACATACGTTGGTATGTTTAGAATTATACGTTTAACAAACGATTATTAGCAACACAATCCAATATTAAATCAGGAGGTTGAGTATGGCAGCAATTAAGGAAGAAAACAACAAGTATTACCCACCAAAGGAATTCGTCGAACAGGCGTATGTCAACAGCCGGGAACAGTATGAAACGATGTGGAAGCAGTCAATTAAGGACCCGGAAACATTCTGGGGTAACGTCGCATCAGAATTATTCTGGTATAAGAAATGGTTGAAAGTAAACAGAGAAGACTTTTCCAAGGGCGACATCGAATGGTTTATTGGCGGCAAGACCAATATCTCTTACAACTGCCTTGACGCTCAGATCAAGAAAGGAAAGGGCGATAAAGTTGCTATTCTTTTCCAGGGCGAGCCCGAAGATGATGTAGTAAAACTTACCTACAAAGAAATGCTGAAATTAGTATCCAGGTTCGCCAACGTTCTGAAGAAAAAGGGCGTGCGGAAAGGCGACAGGGTTGCTATTTATCTTCCCATGATCTGGCAGCTTCCCGTTGCTATGCTTGCATGCGCAAGAATTGGCGCCATCCATAATATCGTTTTCGGCGGTTTCTCTGCTGAAGCGCTTCGTGACAGAATACTCGACGCCGGCGCAAAGGTTCTTATCACTGCAAACGGTTACTGGCGTTCAGGCAAAAATGTAAGCTCCAAGGCAAATGCCGATATCGCATGTGACCACTGTGCAACACAGGGCCATACTGTTGACAAGGTTATCGTAGTAAAGAGACTTGAGAAATTTGACGTGTCTATGAAGGCCGGAAGAGATACCTGGTTTGAAGAGGAACTGGCAGCATCCGACATCAGCGATGAATGTGCTCCAGAGCAGATGGATGCGGAAGACCCGTTGTTCATCCTTTATACCTCAGGTTCTACAGGCAAACCGAAAGGCGTGCTCCATACAACCGGCGGCTACATGACCTATGTCTATTCCTCATTCAAATACATTTTTGACTACAAAGACAAAGATGTATTTTTCTGTACCGCAGATATCGGCTGGGTTACGGGTCACTCCTATATCGTCTACGGACCAATGTGTAACGGCGCTACCTCCATCGTCTTCGAGTCAGTTCCGACCTTCCCGAACCCTGACAGGTTCTGGCAGATTGTCGAGAAGTTTAAAGTCACTACCTTCTACACCGCACCGACAGCAATCAGGGCACTCATGAAAGACGGCGAGAAATGGCCTCAGGGCAGAGACATGTCCTCCCTGAGACTGCTCGGCTCCGTTGGCGAGCCCATCAACCCTGAAGCATGGCTCTGGTACCACAAGTACGTGGGCGGAGAAAGATGCCCCATCGCTGATACCTGGTGGCAGACCGAGACAGGCGGCATCCTCATCACCCCGCTTCCCGGCGCATGGCCGACAATACCGAGCTATGCAACACTTCCGTTCTTTGGTGTTGAAGCCCGCGCATTACAGTCAAGATCATCTGCTGACCTTCCGGCAGTGGACGCACCGGTAAATGAACAGGGTGAGCTCTGCATTACACGGTCATGGCCCGGCATAATGAGAGGCGTTTTCGGCGAACCTGAAAGATTCTTTAATACCTACTTTGTGCAGCAGCCCGGCTTCTACTTCTCCGGTGACGGGGCAATAAAAAACGAAGACGGCTATTTCAGGCTCATGGGCCGTATTGACGACGTTGTCAACGTATCCGGTCATCGTATGGGCACCGCAGAAGTTGAAGCGTCACTCAATTCATATACAACGGCAGTTGCAGAGTCGGCCGTTGTCGGTTTCCCGCATGATATTAAAGGCGAAGACCTTTATGCATACGTTATTCTGAAAACAGGTGTTGCTGGTGATGATGCACTCAAGAAAGCGCTGGTAGCACACGTTAGAAAAGAGATCGGTCCCATCGCATCTCCCGGCAAGATTCAGTTCGTTTCGGGTCTGCCTAAGACACGTTCCGGCAAGATCATGAGAAGGATTCTGAGAAAGGTTGCAGCCGGCGCGATAGATGAGCTTGGCGATATCACAACCCTTGCCGATCCGTCAATTGTTGATGAGATCGTAAAGGGCAGACAGTAAGATTTTCATTGCTCAATCAAAGCCCTCGAGGGAAACCCCCTCGGGGGCTTTTTTGTTTGAAATTTCCTTCCTGCCATAGCGCAATTCACTGTATCTTTTTTCACTCTGTCACATACCAACTCTCATTTCAATCTCTCCATCAAGAATGCATCAACAAGATCAATGTCGATTTTGCACCAAGTTTCCCTTAAGAGTTTAAAAATATATTGAACTGTTATTCTCAGAAGCATACACATCAAGATGCTGCCGCTGAAGCACAAAAACAATTGACACTCATTGCTGTAACATCATAGATTGCACTGATATGGGCAACAAAAGACCACAATGCGGACTCATTCTGGAAAACGGGGAAGGGAAGGTTCTTCTTCAACTACGGGACAATAAGCCTGATATTCCCTATCCCAATCGCTGGGGAACATTTGGCGGTCAGATAGAAGAAAAAGAAACCCCTGAAGAAGCCATTACAAGAGAAATAAGAGAAGAATTGGGATATGAACTTTCTAATCCGGAAGACCCGAAAACAACAACCAAAAAGCCTTTATATGAATTTTTGCCGGTATAAATCTATAACAGAAAAGACATGTGGTGAATTCGGTTTACTAAACAACCTTGACGCAAGGCAAAATAGGTGTTATATTATATGTATCAATAAATTAGGCACATAAATTTGAATGCCCTTTTCCAGCAAAAGGGCATCTTTACTTTTGGGGCTGATAATGACAATAAATAATTCTACTGAAGTAAAGCACCTGGTGGACATAGGAATGGAGAAAGGTTTTCTTACGTCCGATGAAATCAACGACTTCCTCCCTCGGAACATCTTTTCTCCCGAAGATATTGAAGATGTATTCGACTTTCTTTCAGAATCTGATATCGACATAGTCGAAACGATACAAGAGAAGGTTAAGCCACGTGAGGAAGAGAGCACGGACTGGGGAGAGGTTGAAAAGTTACCTTCAGAAAGAGCTGATAACATAATATGGGCCTATTTAAAGGATATCGGACACGTATCACTCCTCACATCTGATGAAGAATACCAGATAGCAAAAAAGATAGAAGAAGGTGAAAGAACGGCAAAGAATATCTTGTTTGAGTTGCCCCAGGCTGTGAACGAGCTCCTGGAAATCGGTCAGCAACTGAAGGAAGAGACCGTAAACATAGTAGATGTGATCAACAGTATCGACGAAATGAACTATATGCAAAAAGATGAGGAGAAATATAAGAAGAAAACCATATCCTTCATTAAAAACATAAAAACCCTTCACGATAAAAAAGAAGAAATAAGGAAAAAACTGCCGGGAACGGATAAGCCAAGCAGGAAGGAGCTTGAGAAAAACTTGAAGATGATCGAGAACAAGACAGAAGAAATCCTGCTTAACCTCAAACTCAACAAGAAGATTCTCGTAGAAATTATCAGGAAGACCGCACAGCAGATGAAGTTCATGGACGATGGCGAGGCAAAGATTGTAAGACAGAAATTGGTGGAACTCAGCGAAATTGACAATGGACTGAAGATCGTCAAGAACAGGCTCGTTCAGGCAAACCTGAGACTCGTCATCAATATTGCCAAGAAATACATGAACAGGGGTCTTTCCTTTCTCGACCTTATTCAGGAAGGGAACATGGGCCTCATGAAGGCTGCTGAAAAATATGATTATCAGAAGGGCTACAAGTTCTCAACATACTCAACGTGGTGGATCAGACAGGCCATAACGAGGGCAATAGCAGATTACGCACGGACCATCAGGGTACCGGTCCATATACTTGAAACCACGAATAAGATCGGCAAGGTTACTGTAGCCCTCTTCCAGGAACTGGGGAGAGAGCCTAACCTCGAAGAAATTTCATTGAAAGCCGGCCTTCCCCTGGAGAAAGTCAGAAAGATCATGAAGGTTACCAATGGGACCGTATCAATCGAAACCCCGATCGGAGATGATGACTCCAAACTCGGTGATTTCATCGCAGACCCAAAAGCCCCTTCACCTTTTATGGAGTTCGTAGGCATCTCTCTCAAGGAAGAAATAAGCAAAGTATTATCAACCCTTACTCCGAGAGAAGAGAAGGTTATCAGGATGAGGCTCGGCATCGGCGAGAAGACCGATTATACTTTGGAAGAAGTTGGTGATGTCTTTGGACTTACCCGTGAACGTATCCGTCAGATCGAGGCCAAAGCCCTGAGAAAGCTGCAACACCCGTCAAGACAAAAGAGACTGGAGAGCTTTCAGGAATAAACAAGCTGTGAGCGGCAATTTTCTGTTTTAGCAGTCTACGTGAAAGAACTCTAAAAAGTCTAAAAACAGTTTATCGTCTTTTTCATTGCAGATTCTGAAAATAGAGTTCTTATCGTATAAAACGAACACTTTCTCGCCAGCCAATTGAGACCATTTCTTTACTTCAACAACATGCAAAAGTATATTTACAAAATTGAAAAATCTAATGCTGGAATTGGCAAAATCAATGGTGACATGTTCTGTTTTTTCATTTTCTAAGAGAAAGCCCATTGTAACGTTTAAATTTGCTTTACTCTTTCTGTTTTCCAACTTGATATCAACCGATGATATTTTGGCGTGTACTTTTCTATAGGGGTTTTCCATGGGTACCCTTACTTTATACGAATATGTACAGAGGATACAAGACATTTATCTCAGAACTGGCAGGATAACATAAGAATTCCTATTTTTTGATATCGGCAGAAAACAGGAACAGGACTGTCTTTTCCAGAAATATACACTTCCAGAAGAAACTTCTGATCAAGACTCCCGCGGGAGCGTTGAAACAAGACCGTTTGGGTAAGTGCAACCATTGTACTGCACGGTGAGTATAAAACAGTTGTTTTATTCTTAACCTTCGCAATCAAACAACAGTCTGTTTAGTGATGCAAGATTTATGGTAAATTATGGTAGATAGATATCCGAGGGGACAATGGATTACACGATTAATTCCACAAAAGAATACCATACGGGCCAACTGAACACGCTGGGATGGGAATTAACTGTATGCAATGCCCTCTATCCTGCGCAAACGCCGCTCAGGGAGATACTCAGTCGCAACGATTCTTTCGGGCACCTCCTCTATGATTATTTAAGCAACTTCATGCCAATGGAAAACATTAAAAAGATCATGGAAATCGGCGGCGGGTACGGCTATCTGATGAAGGATTTTCTCGGCAGGGATAACTCGCTTCAGCCGTGTATGATAGATATCTCTCCATTCCTTCTCCAAAAACAAAAAGAGACCCTCTGCCGGTACAATGTTTCTTACAGGGAAGAAGATTTTATGGAGACCGATCCTTCTATTCTAACAGGGTTTGACCTGGCCATCCTGAATGAAAATCTGGGAGATTTTCCGACCCTCACTAATCTGAATCAGGTCATGTTTCAATCATCTGCTGAAATGAACTACCCCGCCGCAAGCAGCGGGGTATCAAAGGCGAGACAAAAGCATGTAATGAATCACCCCGCAGTAAGTTGCGGGGCAACCATCTCGAAGCAAGCTTCGGGGTATGAGACTCGAGGGGCAATCACAGATCCGACCCTGTTGACAGCATTCAGTCTCTTTGAAAAATACGATTTTGAATGGCCGGAGGGCGAGGGTTTTAATCTTAATATCGGCGCTATCCAAGCTCTGGAAAAGCTCTGCGCTTCAGGAATCCCGTATATTTATCTTGGTGAGCACAGTTGTGAAGCTGGAGTCCCTGAGGCATTGCGGTCAATTGTTCATATTAAATCCACAGGGAACCCGGAGAAAATTTCCCTTATGGGTCATAATGAGTACTCGATCAGATTTTCGCACCTCCAGCAGGTCGCTCATACTTTCAATTACACCTCTATCCGCGGCCCCTTTGCTGATTTCCTTTTCTTTGATGTAACGGAAGAACTCCGGTTTATTATGGCATCGCAGGGACGCTTCAGCGATGAAGGAGAAATGATCTGCCAGTTCGTTGAGGATCTCTATAAATATGAATATCTTATCCTCATAAAAAACATATAATACCAATTCGCCTTCATTCATATAACTTCGTTGTCTTCGTCGTCATCTCCTCGACGTACCAAAATGTACGCCTCCGTCGCCTCCTCCTCGTCGCCCGGGTACCCTCTGGGTGCTATCTTTGAATCCAAATTGGTATAAAGCAAGACCCTGCCTTCCATGAAATGATTTGACAAAGCGCCTGTAATACTATAATTATTAAGGCGCGTTCAAATACTTCGTTTTAAGTCGTAGCCAACTAAACCGTGCTACACAATTTAATTTTATGGAGGTTTTTGTATTTATGACTCTTATTGAAGCCTATATTATAATGTTCATAGCAAGTTTCTGCTCATTGGTCATTGAGATGGTTGCAGGCCGTATACTCGCCCCCTTTGTAGGTGTTTCCATTTATACCTGGACAAGCATCATAGGGGTAATCCTTGCGGGGATCAGCATCGGAGCCTATATCGGAGGCAAGCTGGTGGACAGATTTCCCACCCGGAAGACCCTTGGGTGGCTGCTCCTCTTATCAGGCGTTGCATCGCTTACCATTATCCCGCTCACCGGTTTAGTGGCAGGATACCGTTTTCCACTCTCCCTCATGCTGCGCATATTTCTCGTCACAACCATTATATTTTTCATACCTGGCTGTATACTTGGAACTATTTCACCTGTAGTAGTGAGGCTAACCCTCAAGGACCTCGATAAAGCAGGGAATGTTATAGGGAAAATATATGCCTTTTCAACATTGGGGGCAATCATCGGCACATTTGCTACCGGTTTTTTCCTCATCTCCTGGATGGGAACAAAAAGCATTATCCTCACCATGGGGATTATATTGATCCTCGCAGCGGTTTTTTCGGGCTCACTTTTTAAATCAAAAAAAAGTGCCGCCATATTTCTCGTCATCGCCTTCCCTGCCGTCTGGGCAATTCATGCGTATCTTTTTAAAATACCTATCTCCGACAAGGCCTACCTATATAAAGAGAGTGACTACTTCACCATTAAGCTGACCAAAACAACCAGTTCCGATGGTAAAACACCGCTTGAGGCAATGATACTGGACAATCTCATCCATTCCTATGTCAGTCTGGACAACCCGCTGCACATTGAATATGAGTATGAGAGGATATATGCTGACGTACTGAAATGGAAGTTCAAAAAAGACCTGGATTTTAAAAGCCTTACCATCGGAGGAGGCGGCTATACCTTCCCCAGGTATATAGAAGTTTACTACCCCAATGCCCACATTGATGTTGTAGAAATTGATCCTGAAGTGACTAATATAGTGAATAAAAACCTCGGGCTGCCGAAAACCACACGAATCAGGTCTTTTAATGAAGACGGCCGCTGGTATGTCATGAATTGCAAGGAAAAATACGATCTCGTTTTTACCGACGCCTATAATGACCTTTCCATACCCTATCACTTAACAACAAAGGA
>JAPLKD010000028.1 GCA_026388245.1 Pseudomonadota bacterium
ATCGGCGCAGGCCCCGATTGCGATGGACAGGTGCTTGTCATCCATGACCTGCTCGGTCTTCTCGGCGATTTCAGACCCAAGTTTGTAAAAACATATCTTAACTTAAGGTCAGATATGGATAAGGCGATAAAGGGCTATATCGAGGATGTTAAAGGGGGCACATTCCCTGATGACACCCACTCCTTTCATTAGTAAGTTAAAAATTGTTTTCTGCATTTTTTTGGCAGAAAACAATTTTTAACTTACTTATCCCGTTTACCGGGGTTAGAAAATAAGTGCAAGGTTTTTATTATGCTAATAATAGAGACAGTAAAAGACATGCAGCAAACAGCCGAGACCCTGCGAAGGGAAGGGAAAAAGATCGGCTTCGTTCCCACTATGGGCTACCCCCCAGGGACATGGAGAGAGACAAAAACCTTCTCGAACAGGAAAAGACCGACATTATCTTCTTCCCCGACAGAAAAGAGATGTATCCCGACAGGTATTCCACCTATATTCAGGTAAGAGACCTGGAAGACCACCTCTGCGGCCTCTCGCGAAAGGGTCATTTTGTGGGCGTGGCAACAGTCGTTGCGAAGCTTTTTAATATCGTGAAACCTCATTATGCTATTTTTGGACAGAAGGACTACCAGCAGTTAAAAATCATTGAGAGAATGGTAAAAGACCTTAATATGGACATTGAAATTGTACCCTTCCCCACGGTAAGGGAAGATGGTGGACTTGCTATGAGCTCACGGAATGCCTACCTGAGCCCTGAAGAACGGGAAAAAGGGCTCCTCATCTATGCATCCATGAAAAAGGTGGAGGAACTCTTTAAAGATGGAGAGAGGGATGTGGCAGTGCTCAGAAAAGAAGCAGAAAAGATTTTGAGTTCCAGAGATGGAATCGATATTGAATATGTAAGTATATCCGATGCCGAGACTTTGACGGAGCTTGTTCATATACACAATAACAAAGCAGTCCTTGCTATTGCCTGCCGAATAGGCAAAACAAGGCTCATCGACAACACAATTTTGACGGAGGCTTAATATGTTTAAAACGATGATGAAATCAAAAATCCACAGAGCGAGAGTGACTGAAGGCAATCTTCAATATGAAGGAAGCATCACTATAGACGGAGCGCTTATGGAACAGGCAGACATAATACCATACGAACAGGTCCAGATATACAACGTAACAAACGGTGAGCGTTTCACTACATATGCCATCAAGGGCGAAAGGGATTCGGGCGTCATGTGTGTAAACGGTGCAGCAGCCCACAAGGCAAGGAAGGATGACATTATTATTATCGCGACCTATGCAAGCTACGATGAAAAAGAGCTGGCCACCTTTGAGCCGAAAAAGGTGTATGTTGACGAACAGAACAGGTCAAAAAGCCTGTTAAGATTAGTCAATTAATTCGAAGCTTCTTTCCAATCGAGAATGCTTTCCCGAGGTATTGGCCTATTCCGAAATACTTGCGGATCCCGGGGGCAAAGATAATCGGTTTTACCTTTTCCGCGTCGATGTTTCCATCTTCTCTGATTATCGATTCATCAGCCTTGACATCAACTATTTCACCGATGAACTGGGTATGGAGCCCGAGTTCAGTCTACGAGGTCACTCTTTACCGGGGTCATGCCCGTTCCGGCAAATTTATCCACCTTCCTGCCTGAAGCAATCCCGAAGTAATCCACCTCTTTTACATACACCTCAGAAGGCACATTGATAGTAAAAGCCTTTCGCTCAACAATATTTCCATATGTATATGTAGCCTTTCTTAAAGAGACCCCTATGCAGGGCGGTTGTGAACAGCAGATCCCGCACCATGCCGCCGTTGCCGCATTCGGTTTTCCGTTTTTATCATATGTCCCTACTACAAAGGCAGGGGCCGGATATACAACTGCCTTTGCC
>JAPLKD010000080.1 GCA_026388245.1 Pseudomonadota bacterium
GATCATAAAAGAGGCCTTCTATATTGCCCGTTCAGGCAGACCGGGACCCGTACTCATAGATATCCCGAAGGATGTTTCCGCAGCAACCTGTGATTTTAAATACCCCGATAAGGTTTTCATACGAAGCTACCAGCCGACATACATCGGACACCTTGGCCAGATAAAAAGGGCTTTAAAAACAATTGCTTCTTCAAAGAGACCTGTCCTCTATACGGGTGGTGGCATTATCTCATCCGGTGCATCCCAGGAGCTTTTGAAATTTGCAGAGAACCTTTCGCTGCCGGTTACAAATACCCTCATGGGGCTCGGCGGCTTCCCCGGTAATCATCCCCTTTTTCTGGGGATGCTCGGCATGCATGGCACCTATGCCGCAAATATGGCCATCACTGAATCGGATTTAATCATTGCAATCGGCTCCCGCTTCGACGACAGGGCAACGGGCAAGGTTGACGAGTTTGCACCTCATGCAAAGATTATACACGTTGATATTGACCCCACTTCAATTAGCAAAAACATAAAAGTCGACATTCCTATAGTGGGGGATTCCAAAAATGTCCTTAAGAAGATGGTAGAGATTATCGAAAAGGATGAGGAAGATTTTAAGGATTATCATACAAACACGGCCGGGTGGATACAAAAAATAGACCAGTGGAAAAAAGACTACCCCCTGACTTATGTGAGAAACGGGATATTGAAACCTCAATACGTAATCGAAAGGATTTATGAGCTCACAAAGGGGAACGCCATAATAGCCACAGAAGTCGGCCAGAATCAGATGTGGGCAGCCCAGTTTTTCAAGTTCCTTAAACCGAGGACTATTTTAACATCCGGTGGCCTCGGCACCATGGGTTATGGATTACCTGCAAGCATTGGCGCCCAGGTGGCCTTCCCGAAGTCCCTCGTCATCGATATAGCCGGTGACGGAAGTATTCAGATGAATATCCAGGAGCTTGCTACTGCGGTACAATTTAAGCTTCCTGTAAAAATTGTCATTTTAAATAATAAATATCTTGGCCTGGTCAGGCAATGGCAGGAACTCTTCCACGAAAAGAGATACACATGGACTCACATGGACCATGCCCCTGATTTCGTGAAGCTTGCCGAGGCATACGGTGCGGCAGGTTACAGAATCACGAAGGAAGAAGAGGTTGATGATATATTAAAGAAGGCATTTCGCAATAATAAGACCACTATCATTGACGTCCAGGTCAATCCTGAGGAGTGTGTCTACCCCATGGTGCCTGCGGGCGCCCCATTAAAAGAGATGCTGCTCGTTTAGGAGGAAAATCTTGAGACATATTATATCCGTTCTGGTAGAAAATGAGTTTGGAGTTCTTTCAAGGATTTCAGGTTTGTTCAGCGGGCGGGGCTTTAACATCGAGAGCCTCTGCGTTGCCGAAAGCCTTGACCCCACAACCTCAACAATGACCATAGTGACAACAGGCAACGATGCCATCATCGAACAGATTTTGAAGCAGTTGAACAAGCTCATCAATGTCATTAAGGTGACAGACTTCAAAGAGATGGATTATGTCTCCCGCGAGATGATTCTGGTGAAACTGCATGCTGACGAAAAAACAAGGGAAGAGATACTGAGGATGGTAGAGATATTCAGGGGCAAAATAATCGACGTATCACCAAAGGCATATACCCTGTTGATTACCGGGGATGAAGAAAAGCTGAAGGCTTTTCTCGCCCTCATAAAACCGCTTGGCATAAAGGAACTTGTAAGGACAGGGCCGATTGCTATGGCAAGAGGCGACAGGACGATAAAACCAAAAGAAAAACACACTAAAGGAGGAGAAGAGAATGGCTAAGATGTATTACGATAAAGATGCAGATTTAGGTGCCTTAAAGGGCTTGAAGGTTGCAATAATCGGGTATGGCAGTCAGGGACATGCGCAGGCACAGAATTTGAGAGACAGCGGGGTGAATGTAATCGTCGCAGAACTCGAAGGTACGGCCAACTATAAACTTGCCAAGGAACACGGCTTCAAGCCGGTAAGCGCTTCCCAGGCATCAAAAGAGGCTGACATCATCCAGATCCTTGCACAGGATAATCTCCAGGCAAAACTGTATAAGGATGAGATCGAAAAAAATATGAAAAAGGGAAAAACCCTCGTGTTTTCGCACGGTTTCAACATACATTACGGACAGATTGTACCTCCTGCCGATGTGGACGTCATCATGATAGCCCCGAAAGGCCCCGGACATCTTGTTAGAAGGGAATTCGAGAGGGGAGCCGGTGTTCCATCGCTGATTGCTATGTATCAGGACTACTCAAAGAAGGCAAAAAAGACAGCCCTCGCATATGCAAAAGGCATAGGGGCAACAAGGGCAGGCGTTCTTGAAACCACCTTTGCGGAAGAAACAGAGACCGATTTATTCGGTGAGCAGGCGGTACTATGCGGAGGCGCATCAGAGCTTGTGAAGGCAGGTTTCGACACACTCGTTGAGGCCGGTTATCAGCCGGAGATCGCCTATTTCGAATGTCTCCACGAATTGAAACTCATTGTCGACCTGATGTATGAGGGCGGCATCTCATATATGCGTTATTCCATCAGTGACACCGCAGAATATGGTGATTTAACAAGAGGCAAGAGGGTCATATCGGAAGAGACCCGTGAAGAAATGAGGGACATACTTGACGAAATTCAAAGTGGTGAATTTGCACGCGAGTGGATCCTTGAAAATATGGCGGGAAGGCCAGTTTATACCGCTATAAAGAGAATTGAGAGCGAACACCTTATCGAAAAGGTGGGCAAACAACTCAGGTCAATGATGGGCTGGATCGGGAGAAAGGGTTGAGGGGAATACCCATTGCGAGGGAAGGGCTCCCCCTTATAGGCCTTTCCCTCGGTTTTGCCATCCTGTTGTTTGTACTCGGTATCCCGGTACTCCCGTTTATTATTTTCCTTTTTTCCCTGTTTTGCCTTTTCTTCTTCAGAAACCCGAAACGGGTACCCCTCAACGATGATGACTCATTCATCTCACCGGCAGACGGGAAGATTATTGACATAAGCGATTTGAATGAGAGTGAATTTATTCATGGTCGGGCAAGGAGGATATGCATCTTCATGTCTCCCCTTGACGTCCATGTAAATCGTGCCCCCTGCGAGGGTAAGGTACTGAAGGTGCAGCATAGAAAAGGGGAGTTTGCGCTTGCCTTTAAAAAGGATATCGACAAAGAGAACGAGAGGAATTATATTCTTATAGATCATGGTGGAGAAAAGGTTCTTTTGGTTCAGGTTGCAGGTTTTTTGGCACGGCGCATTATCTCATACGTAAAGGAAGGGGATTTCGTAAAGAAAGGTGACCCTGTCGGTATGATTGCCTTTGGTTCAAGGGTTGATATTTATTTTCCAGAGGAATATGAAACTGTGGTAAAATCAGGCATGAAAGTAAAAGCAGGGGTAACTTCCCTGACAAAAGCAAGGTCAAAAGTTTTATGAAAAGCAATGGATAACATATGGAAACAAGCACATTAGGGACAATCTATGAAGTAGCGAGCCTCGCGAGCCGGGTACCCGCGACCTCCCGGCTGGATAGCGGAGTGACAAATGAGCCCGCGGGTGGCAAGAGGGGGCGACGCGAGCCCCAGAAAATTAAGAAGGGGGACATATGAG
>JAPLKD010000216.1 GCA_026388245.1 Pseudomonadota bacterium
TGAGCGTGCCCGTGCTGGTCTTCGTCAGGGCGCTAGCGGTCGCCGTGCTGCCGTCTGCAATTATCCCACTCACCACCGCGTTCCCGGTGCCGGCGACGGTGAGCGTGCGGCTCGTTGCGGAGTTGGAGAGATCGATCGCACCGAAGGTGGTGGTGGTGCTATTGTTGATCGTGAGTGTCGGATTGCCAGCGAACGTGTTGGTGAGCTTGTTGGTGAACGTGAGATCGCTCGCGCCGCCCACCGTGCTCGACGCCGCCAGCGACACCGCGTTGTCCAGTGTGCGCGACACGCCCGAGGCGGCCACGGTACCGCCGTTGAGAACAAGAGTGCCGCCGCCGAACGCGGCATTGCTCCCGGCGGCCAGTGTGCCCAAAGTCGCGGTCGTCGCGCCGGTGTAGGTGTTGGTGCCGGAGAGCGTCCAGGTACCGGTGCCTGTTTTGGTGAGGCCGCCCGTCCCGCCGATCACGCCCGCATACTCGGTCGTGCTGTTATTCCCACCCGTGGTTAACGTGTTGGCTCCCAGGTTCACGTTTGTGCCCGTCACTCCAGTCAGCGACCCGATTGTCTCGTTGGTCGATAGCGTCAGTGCCGCCCCCGACGTACTCAAGTCCAGCGCGCCTGTATTCGCGATCGCCGCCCCGCCCGAGAGCGTCAGTGTACCCGCGCTTACCGTGGTCAACCCGGTAAAGGTGTTGGCGCCGGAGAGGGTCAGTCCCGAAGTGCCGCTGTTCTGAACCACGCCAGCGACATTCGTACCAATGATCGAGCTGATGAGCGTCGAGCCTGCACCTGCGCCTGAATTAGTGACTGTGCCCGCATTGTTCACCGCCGTCGTCGAGAGCGTGATGCCGTTGCCCATCGCGCTGTCGTTTTTGAGCACCAGGTTACCGGGGCCGCTCACACCTCCTGAAAGGGTCAGCAGCTTGGTGCCAGCGGTGTTGGTAAGGGTGGTGCCAGCACTGTTCACGGTGAGGGCTCCGCTGACTGTCAAGGCCGAGGTCGTGCTGTTTTCGGTGATGGCCGTCACGTTCGTGCCCACGCCACCACTGATCGTCGTCGTGCCAGTGTTGGTACCCGAATTGGTGATCGTGCCCGTGTTGTTGACGGTATTTGTGGACAGCGTAACGGCGGCCGTCGTGCCAGAGCCATTAATAACGAGGTTGCCCGTTCCCGTCATGCCCCCCCTCAACGTGAGCAGGTTGGTCAAAGTGGGTGCCAGCGTCAGGTCGTTGTTCAGCGTGACCGCGCCACTAAAAATACTCGCGGCGCTGTTGGTGATGGTGGCGACACCGGTATTGCCGGCAGCAACCGAGATCAAATTGGCAAATGTGCCCACGAGCCCGCCATTGAGGGTGGCGTTGGCGGAGCCAGCGCTATCACCCAGTGTGATCGTGCCCGCACCAAAGGCATTCGCGCTGGTCGTGCCGCTGACTGTGCCTGACTTGATCGCGAGGCCACCGGTAAAGGTGTTGGCGCCGGAGAGGGTCAGCGTGCCAGCACCCGTTTTGGTCATACCACCAGATCCGGCAATTACTTTTGTTACAGTCTGGGTCGCTGCGCCGGAATTATTAATAGTTAATAAACCTGCACCAGCATTTAGACCACCCAAGGTCATGGTCGACGAATTAAGTGTTATCGGACCACCAGCGGTAGCAAGACTAAAACCTGCCATGTTAATATTATTAGTTGCAGTTATGGATACGCTTTTCCCACTTGTTGAACCAGCGCTTACAGAAGCATTAAAAATAACATCATGATTGGCTGTAGCAATGTAATTCGCATCGGGTAGAAATGTCGCTGCCAATACATAATGATCAGCACCATCAGTTGCTTCAAAAGGCGATTCCGTATCTTCTGTTGCACCGCCTTGAACGGCACCAACATATAGATCATTCGGATCCAGCAGCAGGGTGCCATTTTTTCCTTTAACTGCACTTAGATTTGCTTGCCCTGCAAAGGTCAGATTCTGTTTCCCCGATACCTCCACAAACCCGCCGCCGCCGCCAAGTAGACCGCCCTTCGCGCTGATATTGCCGTAGAAGCGGGTGGCGTCGTCGGACCAGACGATGACCTTGCCGCCGCCGCCATTCGTTACGGCGTTGGCGTTGATGGTGACGTCTTTACCTACGTATGTTCTGAAGGCGTTGGTTTCGGGGCCTTTGCCCTGGTAGTTGCCGCCCACGAGGACGGTGCCGCCGCCTGCGTCGCCGGAGGCGTCGAGCTTGGCTGAATCAAAGAGGCCGACGTATTTACCGAGAAGGCTGATTGAGCCGCCTTTTAAATCCCCCTGTGTCCCCCTTTCAGAAAGGGGGAGGTTGGAAGATAGGCCGGAGGCGTCGAGGGTACCACTATTCACAACGATCCCTGCGTCGCCGCCGTCAAGGAGAATCTTCCCGTCTTTTTCAACAATGGAGCGCGCCTGGATTATACCTTCATTGTTGACTACATTCTTTAATATATCGAAGGCGGTTCTTGCGGTGAGCACCACCTGGCCGCCGTCCGCTGTGATTGTGCCTGTATTCTTAATGCCGAGGGCATCCTGTGTGGCTTTATTTATGACAAGATTAACAAGGTTATTACCGGCAAAATTGAGGGTCATCTCTTCGCCTGAAGCAAGGAAGACCTTTCCTGCATTGGCAAGAATCGTGCCTTCATTTGTGACAGAGGGGGAGAGAAGGGCTACGTAGCCGCCGTTCGATACAACGATATTGCCCTGATTTATAATGGACGCAAGAGAGGAGGAAGGCGAGCCTGTAAAGATATATCTGCCGGCAAGAAAGTTCTGGTCGGATATGTTCAGGGTCGAACCGAGAAAGCTTCCTGTCTGTATGCTGGCGTTCGGCCCGACGAGCAAGCCATTAGGGTTAATGACCCATACCTGTCCGTTGGCAGAGAGCTGTCCGTATATCAAGGAGGGGTCAAGACCTATAACCCGGTTCAGGGCAATTGAGCCGCCTCCGGGCTGGAGATATTTTACTGCTTCATTGCCGGCAATGCTGTAACCCTGCCAGTTGATGATTGCCTTGTCGGTATTCTGCTTTATCTGCATGGTGGTGGCGCTGGGCTTGGAAATGGTTGCGCTCCCGCCTGCGACGGTGCCGCCCTGGGGCAAGGCATAGACAACGCCTGCCAGCAATATTATCAAGCACGCGGTCACTGCCGCATGTCTCATCGCATCAGTGAAGGTATGGCAAAAAACTTTTCCGCCTCCGCCCTGTCTTGCCTTAGACATCCTGCCCTCCTATATTTAGGTAGCTATTATATTTCATTTTTCAGTGCACCCTCATACCAATACTATGAAGCACTTTATTTAAAAACTTATTATTCCCTGAACGTATGTTACAGATTCCCTTGTCTCAAATGTTGAATCTACCTTTGGAATTCCATAATCCAGCTTCAATGACAATACCTTTCCGGCATATAGTCTTACGCCGCCGCCTATACCTGTCATGTAAGTTTGCTGGTTTTCGCCGGGCAACGGACTGTTTCTGCGGACATAACCTGTGTCAGCAAAAAAAGCAAATTTTATCGTATCTCCAATTTTCTGATTAAAAACAGTGCTCTCAGGAAAAATTGGCGAAACAGCTATTTCTATAGACCCTGTATAACCGATATCGCCGGTTGCCTCGGCAGGGTTAAAACCTCTCACGCTTCCCGTGCCACCCAGCATGAATTGTTCTGCAAGGAAGAGCGGGTCGCTCGAATACTGCCCGGAAGCCCTGAGGATGAGATGATTATACCCAGGCAGTTTCTGGATCCTGATTGCGTCAGCGGTAACCTTACCAAAATTCCCATCTGCACCTAAGCGGCTTACATTGGGGTCATTGCTTCCCGCACCATTGAGAAAGTTTCTTATGCCCTGATAATATGTAACATTTATAAAATTTCTGCCTAAATACCTGTCTATCAAATCATAGCTCATTCCAAAACCTATTGGTCGGATGCGGTCTGTGGTCATTAAATTTGATAGCGCATATTCACGAATATCTTTATAATCAAAACCTATTCTGGCGCCCAGCGTGGCTTCCCTGGTCTTGATGAAGGGATGGGACACATAGACGCCTGCTATGTTGGCGCTACCCTGGTAGCCCAGTGGAGTAAGGTCTCCAGTTGCCTGGTATAAGTTGTTCGCATAGTAAATACCTGCCCTTGTCCCGTTGTACCCGATGGGCAGACTATATTCTGCCCTGCCATAGGACAACTGGTTGATACTAATCTTATCAAGACCGGTAATGCCCCACAGGTTTACAATGTCGCCGTCTGTAAGGATATTCCCGATATCGAGGGCAAACCCTGCACGGTTTTTATTTGTGGTATTTGATCCATAATTATCATAAAAGAGCCTGCCCGACATGGCGAATTTATCGGCGGCTGTTGCAATCACGTCGGTTGTGCCCGGCGTTTTGCCCGCCTTGAGCGACACCGCCACATTCAGGGAAGGATAGTCATTCAGGATAAGGAGTGACCTTTCGAGTCTTTCTTCCTTAAGCGACGGGTCCTTATTGATCCTCGCAAGGTGTTTCTCTATAAAGGAAGAGCCGTAGTGTTTGTTGCCGGTAACGCTTATCTCCCCGACCTTTCCCTCAACCACTTTAATCACCACGATACGGTCCCATACCTCCTGGGCAGGCACAAAGGCATTCACTATAATGTAGCCTGCATCGCGGTATTTGGCTGTTATAAGGTCGGCCAGGTTGCGGATTTCTTCGAGGGTCAGTTCTTTGCCTTCATGGGGAGCGGTCAATGCATGCAATGCTTCAGCATTAAGGATGGTATTGCCTTCAATCCGGAATTTTTTAACAAGGAGTTTTTGGTCGGTAAGGAGGGGCGTTTTCTTCGGCGCTTCTTTCTCCTGCTCAATGACCGGTAGCTTTTTGGGCGCTTCTTCCTTTTTCATAAATTCCTGCTCTTGCCGGTCTCTTTCAATCTGTTGGAGAACTTCACCTGTTCCCCGCTGTGCGAAAAGCTGGGCGTAACTGCTCTTCGGTGAAAAACCCGTGATAAGAATAAAAAAAAGCAAAGCAAACACCCCACTAAATGTCGTTTTAAATATACCTACATTTTTAAATATACTTACATACCTATTTAGCGCTCCTTTCTGTAAATTATAAATTCTACTTTTGATCTTTATTTATTTCTCCTTTTGCGTTTGTGGCGTTTGCTGCCGGCTCCTTTTTTTCATTTTCTATTATTAATGGTTTGGGTTTCCCCGGTTCTTCCCATTTCTGTAATTCGATCTCCTCCCGTGTCCGGTCCATCTGCCTGAGCACCTCGCCGGAACGGCTCTGCGCATACAATCGTGCAGGTAAAAAACCCGCAATGGAGGCGAAAAGCAAGAAGGCAAGCAGACCAAGCAGACATAGATGCCCGCGGGCTTGCACAGTCACGGTATATGTTGACAAGTTGCTGACAGTTGCCAAGCAATGCTGTTTTTTCAGCCTGTTAATAGCCACCCTTAAGTATGTTATTAACCTAATACTGCAAATGTACAAATGACATTACTTATATTATAATAAGTACTTATATTACTTTATTGTCAAGTTATTGTCAAGTGCTTTTGATGAAAAACATGCTTGCCTGTTGGAATGACAAAATTAAAGGATATACAAGTTTTGCAAGAGGCCCGAGTAGCAACTGCATTGCACCCTGGCCAGGACCCCCGCAGTTATGTGCTTATCTTATATCTCTTCATCTTTTTATAGAGGAGTGTCCTGTGAATGCCCAACAGTTCTGCAGCACGCGCCTTGTTGTTGTTTGAGGCAGAGAGGGCATTCATAATGGCATCCTTCTCGGCCGAGAATGTGATATTTCTCAGCGATGCATCGGTTGATACCTGCGATATTGTCTTCCTGTCCAGTAGATAGAAGGGCAGATCGGAAAGCTGGATTTTGTCCCCGTCATTAAGAGACAGCACCCGTCCAAGAACATTGTAAAGCTCCCTTACATTACCCGGCCATTCGTAATTCACAAAAGTATCTTCCACATCTTTATCAATTGTTAACACCGGACGGAGAGATTCTTTACACATCTGCTTTATTATAGTGTGAGCAAGGGGGAGTATAGCGTCTTTTCGCTCTTTCAGGGGCGGGATATGAAGCCGTATTACATTCAGACGGTAAAAGAGGTCTTTTCGGAATTTTCCGTTTTCTACCATTACTTCGAGATTCTGGTTGCTTGCTGCAATAAGCCTGAAATTAGAATTGATATATGAAGTGCCTCCAACGCGCTCAAATTCCTTTTCTTCAAGGACACGGAGCAGTTTTGGCTGGATTTCGGGGGGAAGGTCGCCAATTTCATCGAGAAAGATTGAACCATGGTGGGCAAGTTCAAATTTGCCGGGCTTTCCGCAGTCCCTTGCCCCTGTAAAGGCACCCTTTTCATAACCAAAGAGTTCTGATTCAAGGAGATCTTTTGGAATTGCAGAGCAGTTAATCCTTACAAAAGGATAGAGCCTGCGGTTACTGGCATTATGTATGGCCTGCGCAAACATCTCCTTCCCCGTACCTGATTCGCCGGTAATCAGCACGGGGAGGTCGGTAGACGCCGCCTTGTGCGCCGCTTCTTTCAGAAGCTTCATGGAATTGCTCACACCGATAATGCTCTCAAAGGTATATCTGGTAGAACGAAGAGAGATAAGCTCCTGCTCATAGTGTTGCACCTTTGACTCAAGGATGCACAATTTTTTTGCAAGCTTGCTCACATCACGGACATCTTTAAACATGACCTGCCCGAAGACAGCGATGATTTTTCCATCTTTCTTAATGGGGATGCGCTGGACCACCATCTCCTGACCTTTTATTCTGTGAAGTTCCATGATTTCCGGTTTTCCTGTCTTTGCCACAATGTGCATACGGCTGTTTTCAACAACCTCTGTTGTATGTTTTCCTATCTGCTCTTCAGGGTTTATACCGAGGAACTCGCCATAAGGTTTGTTAAGATAAAGGATGTATCCGTCGGGGTCGGTTATTATTGCGCCATTGTGAATACTGTCCAGTATGAGCTTAAAGAGTTCTAATTGGCTTGCTGTATCCTTCAAACTGAGAAAATATGAATAGAGGTCCCGTTTTTTTTCTCCTGAATTCTCCAGGAATATTGTTTTGCCCATATCTACTCCTTTTGTATACAGTATACTTTATCTGATACACTACATGTAGCAAATTTGCAACAACTATTTACCTTAAACAATCATCAAATATGTGTTCGCTACCCCCTCTTCCTTGTCATTCCGTGCGAAGTGAGGAATCCCTATTTAAGATAACATATTGATATTATTAAATTGCAGCTTCGCTGCGCTCCTCGCAATGACCATTAAGTTCGTTTTTGCGTAATTGGCAATAACCAATTGGCATAAAAGTTGCTATAATTATTGTATCCAAAAACAAAATAAAAAAGGGACAGACCATGAAGATTAAAGAACCAAAAATCAAACAGGAAGATATACTTGTTTTGATTGATGATAATTTTAATCCCCATAACGTGTGCATCATTACAGGAGTGGGAAGCGGCATCGGAAGGGCTACTGCGATAGCTGCTGCAGCTAATAATCTGATTGCCGTAGGACTTGATATTGACGATAACGAGGGAAGAAATACCGAAAAAATGATCCGGAAGATGGGCGGAGAGATGGCCTTTATCAAAACCGACCTCACCAAAGACGAAGATGTTGAAAATGCAGTACGAGAGGCTGCAAAGATTGGTTCCATTAAATATCTTGCAAATATCGCCGGTATCCAGCATATCGACTCAATAGAAAATTTCCCCATGGCAAAATACGATCTCATGATGAGTCTCATGGTTCGTGCACCCTTCTATCTATCAAAACTAATTATTCCCCATATAAAAAGAAGCAGCGAAGGAACAGGCGCCATTGGAAACATGTCTTCCATCCATGGCCATATCAGCACGCTCAACAAACCGGTATACAATATTACAAAATTTGCCATGAGGGCGCTCAGTCAGTCAATTGCAGCAGAAGGAGACGGGAATATCCGTTCTTTTTCAGTGAGCACCGGCTTTGTGAAAACTAATCTTGCACTGGGGCAGATTCCTTCCCAGGCGAAACAGCGAGGCATTACAACCGATGAGGTGGTTCATGACGTAATGTTGGGGAAATCAAGGGTGAAGGAGATGATGTCACCCATTGAGGCAGCAAATTTGTTTATGTTCGGCTTTTCGCGCTACTCCAATTATCTTGTCGGAGGAGACTTATTATTCGACGGTGGGGTAGTCCTTACATATTAGCGTTAAAAAAATAAAAGGAGGGAGTTATGAAGTTCAAAAAAGTATTTATTGGTGTTTTTGTTTTATTGATGGCCGGAATTTTCTGCGTAAGCAGCGTACAGGCCGCAGATCCTTATAACCTTGGTGTTGCACTCGGTTTTACCGGCACAGGAACACTCTACAGCAAAGACCAGATGGAAGGCATCCAGGTTGCAGTAGATGAAATTAACGCTAAAGGCGGATTTTTGGGGAAATATCCTGTAAAAATTTTCCAGCAGGACACCCAGACGAAGCCCGATGTGGGCGTCCGGACCGTAAAAGACCTGATCCTGCGGGATAAAGTCCGTGCGGTCATCAACGATTACTCCAGCGCAGTAGCCGTTGCAGTAAAACCAATCTGCAGAGAATACAAGGTAATCCACATCGCAGCCATCAGCAACTCGGAAAATATTACAAAGATTAACTACAGTCCCTATACCTTCCAGGTTGTGCCGAACAGCTACATGCAGGCAAAGGCGGCATCTTATGCCGTTGCCCAGATGGCAAAGACCAAAGGATGGAAGGAATATGTGACCCTTGCCTCAGACTATGAATGGGGAAGATCTACACAGGAAGAAGTTGTAGCCGACCTTAAAAAGGTTGCACCTTTTCTGAAAGTGAAAAAGGAATTATGGCCAAAGCTCGGAGAAACCCAGTTTGCCTCCTTTGTCACCAGCATTATGTCCATGAAGCCTGACTTTGTCTATGCATGCCTCGCATCCAAAGATAATGTGACCTTTACCGAACAGGCGAGACCTTACGGCTTCTTTGACAAGATACCCTATGTGGGGAGCATGCAGAGTGTAACAGAACTGATCACGGAAGCAAAAACAATGCCCCGGGGTCTCGTAGCAATCAGTCGTGCGCCCTTCTTCGCCCACATGGATGTCCCCATGATGGCAAACTTCGTGAAAAACTACAGGGTAAAATACAAAGGCAAATATCCCAGCGACTGGGCAGTAATGGGTTATGATGCAGTCTATGCGTTGAAACAGGGTGTTGAAAAGGCAGGCTCAATCGACAACGACAAGGTAAAAGATGCAATGAAAGGCCTTACTGTGGACCTGACCAGGGGAAAACTCCAGTTCCGCCCGATTGACAATCAGCTCAGATGCTCCTCTTACGTGGGTGTTGTGAAAGATGACCCGAAATACCCGTTCCCGATCCTCGCAGAGGTCATTGAGATTAAGGCTGCCGACAGCGAACGCCCGGAGGCTGAAATTGTAGCTGCAAGACAGGCCGAGAAAAAATAACGTAACACAATAAGGTATATCCTATGGAATTCACTTTTCTGTTTTCGCAGTTCATGAGCGGTTTGACCTATGGTTTGATGCTGTTCCTCGTTGCGTCAGGACTCTCTCTTATCTTTGGCGTAATGAACATCCTCAATTTTGCCCACGCTACATTCTGGCTGATTGGTGCCTATATATGTTTCACCTTCTGGAGTTTGATGGAGGCGCACCAGTTTGCCCTGTGGGTCAGCATCCCGCTTGCTGCACTGGCAACGGCAGCCTTCGGGTGGGTTTGC
Organism: Pseudomonadota bacterium; assembly: GCA_026388245.1. GTDB lineage: Bacteria > Desulfobacterota > Syntrophorhabdia > Syntrophorhabdales > Syntrophorhabdaceae > MWEV01. The sequence continues at coordinate 9,788 of JAPLKD010000216.1, forward strand.
GAGGTTGTTCTTATCAAAAGGATATATAAGAGAGAACTCCATGAGCAACTCCTCATTACCTATGCCATGGCGTTAATCCTCGGCGATTTAATTAAGATCATATGGGGGCCGACGGACAGACTTATTGTCCGTCCCTCCATCATTCAAAAACCCCTTCATCTTTTCGGAGCCCCCATTGATTCATATTTTATCTTTGTGATCCTCATTGGTTTTGCTGTAGCTATAGGGCTCTGGTGGTTTTTGAAATACACAAAATACGGCCACATAGTAAAGGCGGCTGTCTTCAGCAGGGAGATGGTGGGCGCCCTCGGGATCCCTATCCCGAAGATCTATACCTGGGTCTTTACATTGGGAATTTTCATTGCAGGATTGGCTGGAGGCGTCCAGTCGGCAATCGGTTCGGTGACGCTGGGTATGGATACCAATATCATCATCCAGGCCTTCTGCGTTGTGGTAATCGGGGGCTTTGGCAGCCTCATGGGAACACTGGTGGGGTCACTCATAGTTGGTGAAGTTTTCTCCTTTGCGATTCTCTTCTGGCCTGATGGCGCTATGGTTCTTATCTTCGTTATTACTGCAGCAATTCTCATTGTAAGGCCGTGGGGACTCTTTGGAACACCGTTGAGGGCATAATATGGACAAGAAAAACGGCTTTCTGAAACGATTCCGGCTCCCTGCAGGCCTCTTTTTTGTAGCCCTCATCCTGCCGTTGGTGGTCACTGAATTCTGGGTTCATGTCTTTACTGAGATCATCATACTTGGTCTCTTTGCATCAGCATTCAACCTGATTTTCGGGTATATGGGGCAGCTAAGTTTCGGGCAGGCGGCATATTACGGGATAGGCGCTTATACGACAGGACTCCTCATGGTAAAGCTCCAATGGCCGCTCATTGCGTGTCTGCCTGCTTCCATGATAACTGCAGGGCTTGGCGCGCTGATCCTTGGATACTTCTGTGTCAAGCTGAGGGGTATTTACTTTGCGATTCTCACAATGGCCTTTGGGCAGCTTGTATTTTTCATCATCTTCCAATGGTACTCTTTTACAGGGGGCGATAACGGTCTCCAGGGGATCAATCCCCCGGTGTGGCTTTTCAAGGCAAACGCATATTATTATTTCTCGCTCGCTGTGGTAACCGTCGGCATGATTCTCCTCTATTTTATTACTGAATCCCCCTTCGGGTATACGATGAAGGCCATAAGAGACAATACAGAGCGGACGGAGTTTATTGGCATCAACGTACAGCGGTATATGCTGATCAATTTTGTCATCTCCGGGATGTTCTGCGGACTGGCTGGAGCACTCTGGGGTCCCTTTAACAGGAGTGTTGCACCGGATTTATGCAGTTGGCAGAATTCCGGTCATCCGGTCTTTATGGCAGTCATGGGAGGTCCCTATCATTTTCTGGGTCCTATGATCGGTTCAGTCATCTTCACCTTTCTCAATGCCTTTGTGACAGGATTTACAGAATACTGGCCCCTGGTGAGCGGTCTGGTAATGATAATAGTTGTTCTTTTGATGCCGGGCGGCCTTTTCGGGATTATCAAATCAAAGGGTTATTTTGAAACGAAGGCAGTCGTTTTAGAAGGAAATAATCCCGGAGATACGGGGGATAAGAAAAAATGAATGATGATGTCATTTTAAAAACAGATCATCTGAGCAAGTCTTTCTTTAAGTACCAGGTATTGACCGATGTGAACTACCAGTTGAACAGGGGCCAGATTGCTGCAATAATCGGCCCTAACGGGGCAGGGAAAAGCACCTTTTTTAACCTCGTTACCGGTTACCATGCGGTCAGCGGTGGCAATGTCTACTTCAGGGGTAAGGAGATTACAAACTGGGCGCGTCACAAGATCGCCAGGATCGGCATCACCCGTGCATTCCAGGTAAGCAACATCTATCCAAAACTCACAACTTATGAAAACGTACGGCAATCAATTCTCGCACAGCAGAAAAGGACCCTCAACTTTTTTACCCCTGCAGAAAGGCTTGCGAAGAACGAAACCCTTAGCCTCCTCGAAACTACCGGCCTTTCCGGCTTCAGAAACACCGAGGCGGGGATACTGTCGCAGGGTGACAAGAAAAAACTGGAATTGGCACTGGCACTGGCAAGCAAGCCCGACCTTCTTCTTCTCGACGAACCTACGGCAGGGATGTCATCAGAAGAAACCCACGAAACCATGCAACTCGTAAAGCGTCTCAACAAGGACATTGGCTTGAGCATCCTTTTTACCGAACATGATATATCGGTGATTTTCGGCTATGCTCAGAAACTTTCCGTGCTGCATCAGGGGGTTTTAGTTGCTGAAGGTACTCCGGAAGAGGTGAGACAGAACAAAGAAGCTCAAGCATGTTATCTCGGTGAGGAGATATGATACTGGAAGTCACTAATATTAATACGTTTTATGGTACAAGTCATATTCTTTTTGACGTGTCTTTACAGGTAAAAAGCGGTGAACTTGTCTGTCTTCTGGGGAGAAATGGCGCCGGTAAATCAACAACCATGAGAAGTATCATGGGCCTTACACCGCCCAAAACCGGAAACGTGAAGTTTTATGGCGAGGACATGACAGGAAAACCGCCCTATAAAATTGCACAGAAAGGGATGGGGTATGTCCCGGACAACAGGTTAATCTTTCCTGATCTGACGGTCCGCCAGAATCTTGAAGTCGCTATAAAAAAATCTGAGCATTTTAAGGGTGAGCCATGGACTTTAGAAAGAATCTATGAAATCTTCCCTAAGCTTAAAATATTAGAAAAGCACCTCGGCGGGTATCTAAGCGGCGGCGAACAACAGATGCTTACCATCGGAAGGACGTTGATGGGCAACCCGGAGTTGATTCTCCTTGATGAGCCCGTAGAGGGATTGGCCCCTCTCGTTGTCAGGGATTTTGCCGACAGGCTTCTGAAACTTAAAGAGATAGGGACCACGATATTTTTTGCAGAACAGAATGTAAAGTTCTCCCTTGCTATAGCTGACAGGGCCTACGTGATTGACAGAGGAAGGATCAGATATCACGGAAGCATCCAGGAACTGAGTGCAAACGAAGAGGTAAAACGGAATTACTTGATGATATAAAAACAGTTTCGTGTTTAAAGTTTGCAGTTTCAGGTTTAAATAGGTTTCATGCCTTTAACTTTAAACTTTAAACATCAAACATAAAACTTTAAACTGTTTATCTGGAGGAAAACTATGAAGCAACCCCTGTGGAAACCGTCTGCAGAGAGAATAAAGAATGCCAACATGACGAGGTTCATAGATTTTGTTAACAAACGGTTCAACAAACAATTGACCGGTTATTTCGATCTCTATGACTGGTCAGTTGACAATATAGCTGATTTCTGGGCAAGTGTATGGGATTTTGTTGATATTAAGGCATCTAAAAAGTATGAAAAAGTGGTGGATGACCTTAAAAAATTCCCTGGCACACAATGGTTTACAGGTGCAGAATTAAACTTTGCTGAAAACCTCCTCAGATACAGAGATAAAGAGGTTGCTTTTATTTTTAAATGTGAAACAAAGCCGTCAGTGCGCATAACCTATGAAGAGCTTTATAATACCGTTGGCCGTCTTGCCAGTTCTCTGAAAGAACAGGGCGTGAAGAAAGGCGACAGGGTCGTAGGATATATGCCGAACATGAGCGAAACGGCGATTGCAATGCTCGCCACCACAAGCATCGGGGCAACCTGGGCATCCTGCGGATCAGAACTCGGGATGCAGGCGGTTATCGACCGCTTCAGCCAGATTGAGCCGAAGGTCCTGTTTACCGTTGATGGGTATCTCTATAAAAACAAACCATTTCATATGCTCGCCGATGTTAAGGAAGTTGTAGAGGCAGTACCGTCAATAGAGAAGGTGGTTGTCGTTTCCTACGTCAATGAAAAACCGGACATCGCCGGTATTCCTGATGCTGTTCTCTACAAGGATTTTCTTGCCCGCGGAAAAGAAGGCGAGATCGTTTTTGAGCAGGTGCCCTTTGACCATCCTCTGTATATCATGTTTTCCTCAGGGACAACAGGCA
>JAPLKD010000147.1 GCA_026388245.1 Pseudomonadota bacterium
GCAAGAAAAGCTTGTGTTGCCTTTCAAAATGGATTTATATTAGTAGCTTAACGGTTTATCATGGACATACAACAAAAAGCCTCGTTATTTGCAATTATATCAGCCTCTATCCTTGCATTGAGTAAATTTGCAGTAGGGTTAGTATCAGGCTCCATGGCGGTTGCGGCTTCCGGTCTCGATAGCCTCCTTGACGTCTTCATGTCCGGCATTAATTTTTTTGCCATAAAAAAGGCTGCAAAACCTGCTGATATCGATCACCAATACGGTCATGGAAAGGCTGCTGATATCGCCGCAGTCATCCAGTCCTTTGTTATAATTTTTTCAGGAATCACAATATTTCATGGCGTAGTAGAGAAATTTCTCCGTAAAGAAGTCATTGCCTATTCAGTTTTTGATCTCGGGGTAATGATACTTTCGCTTGCCTTTAGTGCAGTCATCTCAACAGTCTTGAGAAGGATCGGCAACAAGACAGGATCAAACCCACTGAAGGCAGACGCCCTCCATTATACAAGCGACCTTTACTCGAACTCAGCCGCTATAGCAGCGATTGTGATTACCTATTATACCGGTATGACCTATTTCGATTATCTTTTTGCCGTTATCACCGGTTTCATCATCATTTTCTCTGCAATTAAGATATTAAAGACAGGTTTCCTCGGACTTATGGATACGAGGATTCCTGAACCTATTGAAAAAGAGATTGAAAGTATTATTGAAAAAACCCCATACCCCTATGCCGGATACCACAAGTTTAGAAGCAGGTTTTCAGGCAACAAAAAATATGTGGATTTTCATTTACTCATCTGCAGAAAGGCAAGCATCGGTGAATCCCATAAACTGGCAAGCGAGATCGAACATGAGTTGGAAAACAACATTGACACTATCGACGTTGTAATCCACCTGGAGCCATGTTCCTACGACTGTGAGCTGACAGATATGACCTGTAAAATCACAAGGAATGTGGGCAAAGAAGCGGAGAGCGGAGAGCCATTCACAGATGATTAGATGTTTGGATGATTGGAAGTTTAGCTAACCCCCTAAACCTCTAACCTACTAACCTTCTGTTTTTCCTGCCTTTCACTATTCACTGTTCACTGAAGTAATTAAGGAGGAACAACATGGCAACGAAGAAGACGAGTGTAAATCCTGAGTTCTTGTACATTCCCATAGAAAGTGTCGTTGTGCTGGAACAGGTCAGATCGAATATTAATATCGAATCAGACTCGTTCAAGTCACTTGTGCAATCAATCAAAGACAAAGGTATCTTAGAGCCTCTCCTTGTAACAAGAGGAGACGGCGACTCATACACCCTCATCTGCGGTGAGAGGCGTCTGGAAGCAGCCCGGCAGCTCGAACTTGAATTAGTACCGGTGCGGGTCATAGAAGCAGGTAAGGAATCAGGCGAGACTATAGCCCTTCAACTGACAGAGAACCTTCAGAGGGAGGACTTAAATCCCATGGATCAGGCAAAAGGGATATTGGCATATATTCAGGCAAAACTCCCCGACAAAAACTATGATGTGGATGGGGTTATGAGTGAGTTGGTAAATTACAATCGTTCTCCAGAATATGTATCGGAAGAAGTTTCTTTCACTGTGAAAGAAACTTCTGAAATCTCTGGAAAGTCTTATCCCACCTTGTTCCGCATGATTTCACTTTTAAAAAATTCTCCCGAAATTCAAGCCGAAATCCGATCAGGAAATCTCCCTGTTTCACAAGGGTATCTCTTCGCTGCCAACCTTGATTGCCCCGACCTTAGAAACAGTGTTGAGTGTTGAGTTTTGAGTGTTGAGTTGAACCCGCACACACAAACACTAACCATCTCAAATCAGCATCAGTGATTTTGTCTGTTCTTTAACTCAAAACTAAGAACTCAAAACTTAAAACTTCTTTATATGATGGGCATTGCAACATACACAAAACCTGACCTTCAGACACTTCTTGATGAGCTGCATGTTTTCTGTGCTTTAGTGGAACTGCGGATACCGATTGCCCCGGAACCTGCGCCGGAGAAGAAAAAGCCACCACAGGTGTGAGCAGGAGAGAAGAACCGAACCGGCGAGACGGCGTATCGGCGCCTGTCCACCAAGACGCTTGCTGTGAAGGTGGGAAACGGTGATGAAGACAGTGAATAGTGAAATGAGCGGAGAGCATAGAGCGTAGAGTAGGTAGCCGCAGGCTTTAGCCTGC
>JAPLKD010000127.1 GCA_026388245.1 Pseudomonadota bacterium
TACGCTCCTTACTTCCTTCCTGGCGCTTGCAATATCAATCCCTTTTTCTATTGCCATCTCGATCTTTCTTGGAGAATATTTCAAGGAAGGGGCAGTTTCCACGTTTTTAAGAAGTTCCGTTGAGGTGTTAGCCGGCATCCCTTCTGTTATTTTTGGCCTCTGGGGGCTATTTCTCCTCATGCCTCTCGTAAGGATGATAGAAATGCAAGTCGGTGTAACCCCCCATGGGGTAGGGATACTGACTGCGTCTTTGATACTCTCTATCATGGTCATCCCTTTCTCGGCTTCAATCGGGCGAGAGGTGGTAACCCTTGTGCCCTCAGATTTGAAAGAGGCTGCATACTCATTGGGCGCTACACGGTTTGAAGTGATTAAAAATATTATTATTCCTTACGCACGGTCAGGCATCTTTGCCGGGGTACTTCTTGCCCTGGGCAGGGCAATCGGCGAAACAATGGCGGTGACAATGCTTATCGGGAACAGCAATTTCCTCCCTACAGGTATCTTCAGCCCTGCAAATACCATGGCAAGCGTTATCGCAAATGAATTTGCCGAGGCAACGGGAATAACTGCATCATCACTTATCTATGTGGGGCTTGTACTTTTTCTTGTCACGACAATTGTCAACATCATCGGCACATATGTCATCAAGAAAATAAGCCTTGAGGCATCCAAAGAGGTAACATAATGGAAGGTAACCTCCGTAATAGAATCATAAAAGATAAGATTTTTAAAGGCGCGGTTATTCTCCTTTCATTCATATCGCTTCTCCCGCTGCTTCTCATACTCTACTACATAACAAGAAACGGTATTGCTGTAATTAACTGGGAATTCCTTACACAGCTTCCCAGGCCCATCGGTGAAGCAGGGGGCGGTATTTACAATGCAATCATAGGAACTCTTTTTCTCATCATCCTTTCAAGCGTTCTATCAATCCCTTTTGGCATTTCAGCGGGGATATACCTTTCTGAGAAAAGTGAAGGGAAGATTGCCCATATTGTCAGACTCTGCGTTGTTGTCCTGCAGGGCACGCCGTCAATTGTCATAGGTATAGTTGCATATATGTGGATTGTTGGACCTTTTCAAGGTTTTTCAGCTTTATCGGGAGGTGTTGCCCTCAGTATCATGATGTTGCCCGTTATTATCAAAACCACAGAAGAGACCCTGAAGCTGATGCCTTACTCACTGAAAGAGGCCTCCCTTGCCCTTGGAGTACCGTATTATAAGACAATCCTGAAGGTCATTCTGCCCACAGGTTTAAGCGGCATTCTGACAGGCATACTGCTTAGTGTTGCACGGATTACCGGAGAAACTGCACCGCTTCTCTTTACCGCCTTCGGTAACCAGTTTATGAATTATAATATCTTTAAACCTATGGATTCTTTGCCGTACCGTATTTTTTATTATGCAATGAGCCCTTATCCTGAATGGCACACATTTGCGTGGGGAGCTTCATTTATCCTCGTGGTAGTGGTCCTGGGCTTCAATCTCATCGCAAGGGGGATAGCAACTAAATGGAAAGTCCAGTTTTAGCTGTTGAGGATTTCTGTGCCTTTTTTGGCGACAACCAGATATTGAAGGATATCAACATTTCAATATCAAATAATCTTGTTACTGCGCTGATGGGTCCTTCCGGCTGCGGTAAAACTACCCTTATCAGGTGTGTAAACAGGATGCATGAGTTGATACCCGATACAAAGGTGTCAGGCAAGATGTACCTGAAGGGCGAAGATGTCTACGCTATGGAGCCTATTTTCCTGAGGCGGAAGATAGGGATGGTCTTCCAGAAGCCAAACCCTTTTCCTATGATGAGCATCTACGATAATGTCATCGCGGGTTACAAGTTGAACGGCCTCAGGCTCGGGAGGGATGAGTTTGATACTATCGTTGAAAGATCATTGAAAAGCGCTGCTCTGTGGAACGAGGTGAAAGATGCACTCCATAGAAAAGGTACTTTCCTGTCGGGAGGGCAGCAACAGCGGTTGTGTATTGCCCGTGCCCTTGCGATGAATCCCGAAATCCTGCTGCTTGACGAGCCCACATCGGCCCTTGATCCGAAATCCACCGCCCATATCGAAGAGCTTATTGTGGAGCTGAAAAAGAATGTAACCATGCTCCTTGTTACCCATAATATTGCCCAGGCTGCAAGGGTTTCTGATTTTACCGCCTTTATTTACCTGGGTGAACTGGTAGAATTCGGACCAACAGAAAAGATGTTTACGGTCCCTAAAGATAAAAGAACTGAAGAGTATCTGACGGGAAAATTCGGATAGGAGGGGAAGGGGTCTGATGTTAGAAGAGAAAATAACCGCACTCAGGAAGGAACTCATCGAGTATGCTGCAATTATTGAAGGAATGATCGAAGGGAGTGTCAACGCTCAGCTCAGAAAAGACAGTGCAATGCTCATGGAAATTATCGAAAAGGATGAGCCGATAGCAAATGATGTAGAAATTACCATTGAGGACATGTGTATCGGCATGATTGCCCAGTTCCAGCCAAAAGCCAAAGATCTGAGGACAATCCTTATGATCTTGAAGATTAATAATGATCTGGAGAGGGCAGGAGACCATGCCGTAAATATCGCTGAGAGTGGACTTTTTTTAAATGACCGGCCACAGTTGAAACCACTCATCGATATCCCCAGAATGGCCAGTGAATCAATAAATATGTTGAAGGACAGCATAACCTCATTCATTAATGAAGACTCTCCGCTGGCATACAACGTCTGTGAACGGGATAATGAAGTCGATGATCTGGGGAACCAGATCTTGCGTGAACTAATCACCTATATGACGTGTGATCCTTCCACTATCGAGCGTTCCCTTCAACTGCTCAAAATAGCACGCAACCTTGAGCGTATTGCCGACCTGTCAACGAATATCTGTGAAGATGTCATCTTTATGGTAGAGGGAGCAATTATAAAGCATCATATATTAGACAAGAACGTCCTTGTATAGTGAAGAAACCGCTGCCAATAAAGACAAAAAAGGGGTTTCCCCATACGGGAAACCCCTTTTACATTCGATGCTTAAATCTGTTATACCAGTGTCTTTAACTTCGCCTGAAGGTTCTTGGTAAATTCTTTTTCTGTGTCTTTGGCTTTTGCCCTCATGATCCTGTCGCCGAACATGGCCAGTTTTCCTACAATGCTCACATTTGATTTATATGTAACCTCTACCGTACCCGGAGATACCTCTTTCAAATCTACAGAGGTCTTATTCTTAAAATGACCGAGCTTCGTTACGTCTTCGCCTTCACCTTCGATCTCAATGTGTGTCGGCTTCTCAATCTTTGTCATTTTGTTGACGAATTTCAGCTTCGCCGTGATGATGCCGACCTTCTGCTTTACGACGCACTCATAGGTTGTATCATCGATGACCCTCACGGACTCCGTGCCGGGCACGCACGTCATGATACTCTCCGGTTTCAGCATGAAATCAAACAACTTATCAATAGGTGCAGCTACTGTAAAACTACCCTCTATAATCATGAAGTCCTCCTATGTTTAGAATTGCCTTTTCTAACTTCCTATATATCTTTATATCTTATCCTGTGCCTTCTCGATACACTCGGCCACGGTGACATAGCTTTTATTTCCCGGTGTTGTAGCTTGTTCGATCATGAGATCGATAAATGTGAAACCCCGCGTTTTGCCTTGCTCGTCAATCCAAGCCTTATGTGGTTTATCGCCCGTTCCAAACATGTGCCGTGCGACTTGTAAACTGCTATTCCACTCTTTTTTACATACAGGACATTTAAAGTTCACAGTATCCCTCCTCTTTATTTTTTCCCTTTTTTCTCTTGCTCTTTTTCTTTCTTTTCTTTCAGAGCATTCAGAATCATCTCAGGCCTTATGGGGCATTCCTTCATCTGTATGCCAAAGAGGTGGAAAAGGGCATTGCCAATGGCCGCAGCAGTCGGGTTGGTAAGACCTTCGCCTGCTTCTTTTGCGCCGTAAGGTCCTTCCGGTTCATATGTATCAATCTCTGCAATGTTTGCCGGCGGCATCTCTGTGGCACGAATCATCTTGTAATCCACCAGGTTCGGGTTCATCAACTTGCCGTCTTCAAACGGCATGTATTCAAGGTAGCCGTAGCCGGCAGCCATGGAGAATGCGCCTTCGAGCTGACCTATAAGGCCAAGATGGTTGATGGGTTGCCCGCAGTCGTGGGCTGTCATGCTATCGCAGAGTTTAATCTTGCCTGTTTCCTCGTCAACCTCTACTTCAACGCCCTGGAGCATGTAGCTGTATGCCGGGGAGATCATACCTTTCCGGTGAGGTGTATAGTAGCCTCTGCCGACAATCCTCTGACCGTCTTTACCGCGGAGTGCCTTCCTTACCAGTTGAACGAAGTCTTCACCCCTTTCCGGGCGGGCAATGGCATGGACCCATCCGTTTTTTATGTCAAGGTCGTATACGATGTTTAATCCTGACTGCGCGTATGCGAACTCAAGAAGCTGTTTCTTTGCGTCCTCTGCCGCCATTTTCACTGCATTACCTGTCATAAGGGTCTGTCTGGAACCCCATGCTCCGAGGTCGGCAGGGCAGTGATCGGTGTCGCCGGAATGTACCTTTATATCTCCTACTTTGACGCCAAGTGCTTCTGCACAGATGATAGCCATTGTCGTATTTGAACCCTGGCCAATTTCCTGGGCTCCTACATGCAGTTCGACGGTTCCGTCCTGGTTTATGGTAACAACTGCGGACGAGAAGGAGTAAGGTGTGTCAAACCAGTTGAATATACCGCCCGACATGAAGCCACACGCTGAAATACCGATGGCCCTGTTGGCAGGCAATTTACCTTTACTATCGATCCATTTCCGGATCTCGTCATAGCACTGGTCGATGCCGCAACTGGCGATTGTTGCCTGACCCGGCACTTCGTAGCCTTCATGATGGGAATTCTTTCGTCTCATCTCGATCGGGTCGAGACCTAAATCAGCGGCTATCCATTCTATCTGCTGCTCTGAACAAAACATGGCCTGTGGCGCTCCAAAACCACGCATTGATGTCGATGGTAATGTATTTGTGTAGACCCTGTAGCCATCGTAGCGGTAACCCTTCCATCTGTAAGGGAAGGAATGGAAAAAACCTGTAAGGTAAAGCGCTGTTGCGCCCATACCGGTATATGCGCCGCCGTTGGTGAATACCTTGGCTTCACGGGCGCAGAGGGTGCCGTCCTTTTTCACGCCGGTCCGTACATAGTAAAACATGGGGGTACGACGCTTTGTAGCGATGAAGTCCTCTTCCCTCGTGAAGACAATCTTGACAGGCCTAAAAAGTTTCTTGGAAAGCACGGCACTGCAGAACTGCGCCCCGTCAAGCTCAAACTTGCCGCCGAAACCGCCTCCTACATATTTGGCAAGTATACGGATATCACCCTCTCTCATGCCGAGTACACCTGCGAGGAGTGCCTGGTGATAATATGCAGACTGGGTCGATGTCCAGACGGTAAGCTTGCCCTCGGGTGTATAACTGGCAACGGCTGCGCGAGTTTCCATACACATATGGGCCTGGCCGCCGCATTTGAACCAATCTTCTCTGACGTACTCCGCTTCACCGAATGCCTCTTCCACTTCGCCCCATTCGATATGACGCGTTACGTTAATGTTTCTCTCTACGCCCTCATGGATTTCGGGCGCCTCTTTCTTTATAGCATCGAGCGGCTCATAAACCGAAGGAAGCACTTCGTATTCAACATCAATATAGTCAAGGGCCTTCTCTGCAATCTCTTCAGTTATTGCTGCTACTGCCGCAATAGGCTCACCGATGTAGCGGACCTTATCGACAGAGAGTACCTGTTCATCGCAAAGGTCCTTGTAGCGCCGCCATATACCCTGTTTAACCCCAAGGGTGTCCTTACCGGTTACAACGCCGTATACTCCTGGAATTTCCATGGCCCTGCTGTAATCAATATTCAGTATCTTTGCGTGCGGGTGCGGGCTGCGCAGGATTTTACCGTAGAGCATACCGGGCAGTTTCACATCAAAAGTATATTCTGCCCTGCCGGTCACCTTTGCCACGCCGTCTATATTATGAACATGGGTGTTGAGTACCGTGAATTTTGAATGTGGGTTGATTACGGTATATTTGTTCATGATTTTGCCTCCGTATATTTGCCTTTTGCCGCCCCATCTATTGCCCGGACAATGCTGTTGTAGCCGGTGCAGCGGCAGATATTTCCTTCAATGCCTTCTCTTATCTCCCATTCTGTCGGGTTCTTGTTCTCGTTGAGCAATGCCTGTGCAGACATAAGCATGCCAGGGGCACAAAAACCACACTGATAGGAACCGTTATCAATGAATGCCTTCTGGATAGGCGCCAGTTTCCCGTTTACCTCAAGCCCCTCAACGGTGGTTATCTGGTAGCCCTCGGCCTGCATTGCAAGTACCGAACATGACTTTATGGCCATACCATCGATCATTACTGTACATGCACCGCAGGATACCGTATCACATCCCCTCTTTGTTCCGGTCAAGCCTATATGATCTCTTATTGCTTCCACTAAAAGTGTTTTCGGGTTTATATATAACTCATAATCCTGCCCGTTTACATTGAGCGTTAATAATCTCTTTTCCATATTCTATCCTCCTTTCTTGGTTAGCCTCTTGCTTCTTCCCAGGCTTGTTTCAACATCCTCTTTGTCAGAACACCCAGTATATGCCTTCTATGCTCCTCTGACCCATGGATATCAGCAACAGGTTCACAGTCTTCGGATGCTATCTTGCCTGCTTCGGCAAACAGATTTTCATCATATGCTTTTCCAATTAACAATTCTTCAATCCTTTTAACCCTTATCGGTGTCGAACCGGCATTGCCGAGAACAACACGTACGTCCTTGCATATACCATTGTCATTGAGTGTAACAGAGGCTGCAGTCGCGACAATACCCATATCGCTTTCGAGAAGGTTAAATTTCTGATAGGCTGCGCCGGTTTTAGGCTCTGGAGCTGGTACATGAACTTCCAGTACCAGTTCGTGATCCATGACTGTTTCAAAATAGTCGACAAAGAAATCCTCAAGTGCCACTGTCCGCTCGCCCTTTGCGTTTCCTATCTTGATATTTGCCTTTAATGCGATCAAAACAGCCCCGGGGTCTCCTGCAGGGTCGGCATGTGCGAGGTTGCCTCCTATGGTGCCCCAGTTTCTTACTTGGATTGAGGCAAGCTTGTTCTCCATTGAGATCATTACAGGATAAATCTTCTTAATCACATCGGATTTTTCAATGGCACGGTGAGTAGTTGTGGCGCCGATTCTCAGCCCGTCTTTAGCATCGAACTTGATATAGCCAAGATCCTTGACGTGCTTGATGTCGAGCAGGTATTCCGGGGAAATCATCCCCTGTCTCATTACAATAAGTAATGACTGGCCGCCGCATATAACCTTGCAATCTTCATGCTCGGCATACATGGCAAGCGCTTCCTTAAGCGTACCAGGCTTCAGATAATTAAAATCGTTAATCATAGTCCTCTCCTTTCTATAAATTCTTCTTCTATACTACTATACTACATTTTACACTGTTGGTACCTGCATATCCATATTCATCACAATGTCTTCAATGTTTTTTATGCATTTAGAAGACGTCAGCATATTATCCGGTATGCCAAATTTCACATCTGTCGCTTCTTCAGGCTTCATTTTTAGATTGTCAACTAATCCCGATTCCAATAAACTTCCATGATACCCTTTTGAAAAACACAGATAATAGTGCCTGCCCCTGTATATCGAACATTCTACACACATTGTCTTTGAAATAGGGCAGACCATCTTTTCTTTTGCCATAGCTTACTCTCCCGACTTGAAAGGTTATAACACTATACATTTTTCACGAGTGGAAATTATTTACAATATTTGCCAAAAAGTCAAGTTAATTTTTTAACAGATTATATTTATTATAATAAACCGGTGAGTTACATTGCATATTATTTTGATATGTTAGTAGTTTTATATTTGTTCACTATATTGAACACTATGCCCTAACCCGACCTTAGGTCACAAAAAAGGGTTGACAAAGAGGTTTCAATTTCGTATAAAGAAAAAAAACGTTTAGGAGGGGTTACATGAAAAAACATTTTGCAGTAAAGCTTTTTCTTTTTGTCCTGTTCATGTCTTTCTGCCTCATCACGCTTCCCAATCTCGCATCAGCACAGCAGAAAGAGATAAAGCTCAACTTCTCCAACTTCTTCCCGGCACCGCATGCCAACAGTATAATAATGGAGCAGTGGTGTAAAGAAGTGGAAAAGAGAACCAACGGTAAAGTCAAGATTACTTACTTTCCAGGTGGTACACTTACCCCTGCAGCCCAGACGTATGACAACGTCGTAAAGGGTATTGCCGATATCGGAGAGAGTGTCTTTGCCTACACAAGAGGGAAATTCCCCCTCATCGAAGTATTTGACCTTCCATTGGGATACAAAAACGGCGTCCAGGCAACAGGGCTTGTGAATGCATTTTACGCCAAATTCAACCCGAAAGAACTTGATGAGGTAAAGGTGCTCTTTCTTCACGCACATGGCCCGGGCATCCTCCATTCAAAGAAACCTGTAGCCAAACTCGAAGATTTAAAGGGTATGAAGATCAGGGCAACCGGCCTTGCCGCAAAGATAGTATCCGCACTCGGTGCCGCACCTGTCGGAACAACCATGCCTGAGACATATGATGCACTCCGTACCGGTGTTGCAGATGGTGCAATGGCCCCTGAAGAGGCATTAAAGGGCTGGAAATGGGGTGAAGTCGTTAGCTCAACAACCCAGAACTTCGGTTCCGCCTACACGGCAAGCATGTTTGTCATTATGAACAAGGCAAAATGGAATTCATTACCACCCGATGTCCAGAAGGTCTTTGAGGATGTGAGCAAAGAATGGATAGTGAAGCAGGGCCTGGTATGGGATCAGGCTGACAAGGAAGGCTATGAATTTTCAAAGGCCAAGGGCAACAAGATTATAGCCCTCTCCAAAGAGGAAGATGCGAAATGGGCAGCAAAGGTAAAACCGTTGCTTGATGAATATGCGAAGAACGCAAAGGCAAAAGGTCTGCCAGGTGACGAAGCATTGAAGTTCTGTGTTGATTATCTGAAGGCACATTAAGTAAATAGAGTAAGTAATTAGGTTGAGTAAATAGAGTAAGTAATTAGGTAATTGTCTGAAATAAAGGGGAATGCAAAAGCGCATTCCCCTTTTTGTTGTTCACATCGTAATCATTATTTGTTAATATAAGCATATGTCATATACTGTAGATATTAACTGTGACATGGGGGAATCCTTCGGGGATTATAAAATTGGAAACGACGAAAAGGTAGTCGAGCATATAACTTCTGCCAATATTGCCTGTGGTTTCCATGCCTCTGACCCGAATGTTATGGAAAAAACAGTAAGGCTTTGCAAAGAACATGGCGTTATGCCAGGCGCCCATCCCGGTTATCCCGATTTGTTAGGGTTCGGGAGGAGGTTCATGGATGTGAGTGAACCGGAACTCATCAATTATGTTCTTTATCAGATTGGTGCTTTGAAAGGATTTCTTGATTTATATGAAATACCCATTCAGCACGTAAAGCTCCATGGTGCGCTTTATAACTATTTAGTAAACGAGGAAAAATTATTTTTGAGTATTGTTGGGCCTTCCAGAAAAGCCTTTGGTGATATTATTTTTCTCACACTCGGGACAAAAAGGACTACGGCATTAAAAAAGACCTGCAGAGAGCAAGGAATCAGGCTCGCGCTGGAAGCCTTCCCGGACAGGATGTATACGGACGAAGGAGAGCTCCTTCCCAGGAAATATAAAGAAGCAGTTTTACACGATAACGAATTGATTGCCACCCGGGCCGTACGCATGGTGAAGGAAAAGGGTATAGAGAGTATAAATGGTAAATGGATAGAAATGGATATTGATACCCTTTGCATACACGGTGACAACCGGGAAAGCATAGAAGCAGCAAAAAAAATAAAAGACTATCTGACAAGGGAAGGCGTAGAGATAAAGACAAGGGAAGGCGTAGAGATAAAACCACTCTTGGGTTTTATGTAAAAACCTCTGTCGTTAAATATAATTAACTGAAATATTTTAAAGAAGTGCAGAGACTATGGAATATTTGAGATATGGAGAAGACGGGATTCGTATCGTATTCGGAGACAAAATTGATCCCGCTATCAACAAAAAGGTGAGAAGATATTATTTGTACCTGAAATCGCTTGGCCTTAAGGAAATCGTTGATATTATACCATCTTTCGCGTCTTGCCTCATTCATTTTAACAGCGAAACAACCTCTTTCGAAAAACTTGCTTCTTACTTAACAGAAAAAGAATCCCGTATAAGCGCCCTTGATATCCCTGAGCCGGCGGTTCATGAAATCCCTGTTGTTTATGGGGGCGAAGACGGTCCGGACATGGAGTTTGTCGTTTCCTATACAAAACTTTCAGAAGATGAAGTGATAGACCTTCATACGTCAACCGTATATACTGTTTATACAATCGGGTTTATGCCCGGGTTTCCCTATCTTGGCAGTCTCGATGAAAGATTATATGTCCCGCGTCTCGAAACACCGCGCGTTAAGGTTCCAAAGGGTTCTGTCGGGCTTGCACAGCTTCAGACGGGTATCTATACGTATGAGTCTCCTGGTGGCTGGCAGGTTATCGGAAAAACCGAAGCAAGGTTGTTTGACCACACGACTGAGCCGTACTGTCTGATGAAGATGGGCGATAGGGTGAGGTTCATAAAGGCATGATTGAGATTATACATCCGGGCTGGTTATCACTGATAGTTGATGAAGGAAGGTACGGTCATGCAGATTCTGGCGTTCCCCCTTCTGCCGCACTTGATTCGTTTGCTTACAAAATGCTTAATGTATTGTTAAAAAACCCATCCGGTGCCCCTGCCATTGAAGCGATGGGTAAGGATTTTTCCCTGCAAATCTATGCAGATGTGACATGCGCTATTACGGGTGCCAGGGTGGAAGCTACACTCAATGGTGAGCCATTGGAGCCATGGACATCGTTTTGTGCGCAAAAGGGGAGCATATTGAAGACAAAAGCCATCCTTGAAGGTTTCCGTTACTATGTTGGTTTCTCCGGAAAAATGGATGCGGAATGGGTAATAAACAGTTTTTCAACGAACCTTGAATGCAGGTTTGGCGGATTCAAAGGCAGACCATTCGTGAAAGGCGACAGGATCAGGATTACAGGGCCAAGAATGGAAAAACCAAACACAATACATGGAAAAAACATACCGGGCATGAAGCCTCCCCACGTACTCCGTTTTGTGGAAGGGCCCGAGATGAAATACTTTTCCCGCGAATCTCTCATGAGATTGTTTGAAAAAAAGGCATTCTCATGGTATAACGTTTCATCCAAGTCGAATCGAACGGGCATCAGATTAGAGGGTGAACCATTGGCATTCAAGGAAAGAGTCAAAAAGAGTATTGTCTCTGAAGGAATTTTGCCTGGCACCATACAGATACCCGGTGACGGTTTACCCATCATTATGCTGCATGAAAGAACTATAGGCGGGTATGCACGGTTGGGGGTAATTAGCAGGGCTGACCGTGATCTTCTTGCTCACCTTAAACCCGGAGACAAGGTTACACTTGAAATGGTTGAACCAAAGGAAGCAGAACAACTCTGGAACAAAAAAACACAGCTTTACGATGCACACCAAAAACACTACAGGAGGTAGTACAATGAAATATCGAAAAACGGCTCTTTTTTTCATCGTTTTGTTCCTGGCTCTTCTTTTTGTAGCTCCCCCGCTTTTTGCGCAGGAGAAAGAGATCAGGATCGGCGTTCTCTACCCACTATCAGGCGCTGCAGCTACAATCGGGAGAGACCTTCAGAGGGCAGCAGAGTTGACTGCAGATATTATCAACAACAAAACTCCCGGTGTTGATATACCCATGGCGCAGTGGGGAGGAATACCGAATTTAGGTGGCGCTAAAATCAAACTGATCTTTGCAGACCATCGCGGCGAGCCTGACCGTGGAGCAGACTTGGCGAAAAGGCTCATTCTTGACGACAAAGTTGTCGGGTTAATGGGTGCCTACCATAGCTCAGTTACAAAGACCGTCAGTGCTGTGGCCGAGCGCTATGGTATCCCCATGATTAACGATTCATCCACGTCACCGGAATTGACAAGAAGAGGACTCAAATGGTTCTGGCGTACAACGCCCCACGATGAATTTTTTAATAAAGACCTCTTCGAACTCCTGAAGGGATTGACAGAAGGAAAGGTGAAAGGTGTTAAGGCTATTCCGAAAGACCAGCTTAAAAATGTCGTCTATGCATGTGAAAACACAGAATGGGGTTCCAGCGTAGCAAAATCTATCGAAAGCTATGCGAAAGAATATGGCTTCAATATAACGAAAGGGATACTATACAACGCAAACTCACCTGACCTCACCTCAGAAGCAAAAGCCCTTGTTTCTGCGAAGCCGGATGTCATGCTGTTCGCATCCTACCTCTCCGACTCACTCCTCATGATAAGAACCTTGAAGGGCATGAGGGCGTCAACCAACTTTTTCTGGGGACAGGATGCAGGCTTTGAAATGGCCGATTTTGTTAAAACACTTGGCACAGACACAAACGGTGTTCTGACGAGAACGGTCTTTATCGCAAAGATTACAAAGGTAAAGAAGGTTGCAGGCCAGGTCAATGCCCTTTACAAGAAAAAATATGGCGATGATCTTACAGGCGCCACTGCCCGTTCAGTTGTAGGAGTCCAGGCATGGGCATATGCCCTTAATCAAGCCGGTTCAACTGACCCTAAGGCTATCCAGAAGGCATGCAATGAGATGAATATTCCCGCCAATGATCTGGTCATGCCATGGGCAGGGGTTAAATTTGATGCAACCGGCCAGAATATTCTTGGCAGAGGTCTTATCGGGCAGTATCAGAAGACCAAAGATGGCAAAATCGATCTCGAGATCATTTACCCCTTTGAACTTGCCACTGCCAATATGATCTATCCGTTCCCGGGATGGAAATAATGTAAATTGCGGATTGCGCCTGTCCGCCAAGACGCTCGCGGCGCAGGTGGGGATTGCGGATTGCGGATTGAAAAACCTGCAATCCCTTTCCCGCCTTCTGAATTATATCTTAAAGATTAGGTTTGTTTGTTTTTTTGAGGCATAAAAATTATGACTTTAATTGATGCTTTATTACAGGGAATTCTGATGGGGCTTCTCTTTGCCCTCGTTGCCCTTGGGCTGAACATTATCTGGGGTGTTATGGACATCGTCAACTTTGCACATGGCGAATTCCTTATGATCGGTATGTACACCACATACTGGACAAGTCTTCTCCTTGATATTGATCCACTTCTTACGCTTCCTGTGGCTGCCCTTGTTGGGGTTCTGCTCGGGATAGCGTCCTATTACGGCCTGATCAGGTATCTTCTCCGGGGCCCTGCAATTGCTCAGCTCTTCGGGACATTCGGTCTCATGCTCTTTCTTCGATACCTTGCACAGTTCCTCTTTGGAATAGATTACCGGATCATCCAGAAGGGCATCCTGATTGGAAAATCCCTCTCCATCGGTCCCTTCATTTTTGACTGGACAAAACTTGCTGCAGGCTTACTCAGCCTGTTTGCCTTCGCATTCGTATACTATTTTCTCAATAAAACAAAAACAGGAAAGGCCCTCAAGGCAACATCGATAAACAAGGAAGCCGCTTCTTATATGGGCATCAAGACAGACAAGATGAATGCCATTGCGTGGGCTATAGGCGGTGGTACAGTGGGTATTGCCGGGGGTTTACTGGCGAATTTTTATTACGTCTACCCCACGGTAGGTCTTCTCTTTGTCATGATCGCCTTTGCCTGTGTCGCACTGGGCGGGTTCGGGAGCATTAAAGGGGTTTTTTTCGCCGGTTTACTTGTAGGCATTCTCGAAATGGTTTTCCCCGTCTTCGGTTCTCTCGTGAACTCGGATTTCCTCGGTCCTCATTTTAAATTTACCATAGTCTATCTTACTTATTTTATCATTGTTGTTTTTAGACCTCAGGGGTTATTCGGATGGAAAAACTAAAGGACGCCTTCGATTTCAGAGACTTTTCAAGAGCCGAGCAGATCGGCCTTATCATCTTTTCCATCTTTTTGTTTCTATTCCCCTGGCTTGGCGCCGGGTCATTCGTAAAGGCTGTCATGATTCAATTCCTCCTGTTTTCCCTCTTTGGAATGGGGTGGAATACCATAGGCGGGTATGGTGGACAGGTAGAGCTCGGTAAGGCCCAATATGTGGGAATTGGCGCATATACTGTGGCCCTTACCATGGTGTGGTGGAATATCCCGTTTTGGGTATCCATGCCCATAGGGATTCTGCTTGCCGTTGGTTATTCCTTCATGATCGGCTATCCCTTATTCCGTCTTAAAGGGCATTACTTTGCTATTGCCACGATCTGTACGTCCCTCGTGTTGCAGGATATTTTTGCAAACTGGAAACTGGTAGGCGCTGCCAAAGGGATAGAACTTCCGATACATGACCATCCTGATTTCCTTTACATGCAATTCAAATCCGATACGTATTACTACTATTTTATCATGGTTCTTTTCTATGTGGCCCTCTTTTACATGAACTGGTTCCGCAGATCAAAACTGGGTTATCAGTTAAGGATGATTAAAGATGATGAGGATGCCGCTGAAAGCCTTGGTATTGATATACGCTGGTGCAAGATAAAGGCATACACCATTGCCTCAGCCTTCGTTGCCGTTGGCGGTGGGTTTATGGCCGTTTACAACCTCTACATAGATCCTGCTTCTGTCATGGACTTAGACCTTTCTATTAAAATTGCCCTCATGGCAATGCTCGGAGGGGCAGGTTCCCTCTGGGGGCCTATTATTGGCGCTGCCTTTCTCGTTCCCCTTGACCGTTTCCTCGGAAGCTGGCTTGGCGGCCATAAAGGGTTGGTCGGCCTTGATTTTATGATCTATGCAATGCTTATCATGGTGGTTTCTGCCTATCAGCCAAGGGGTATCTGGGGCATCATTGAACAGTTCAGAAGAAAAGGGAGCTGATTGTGGCATTTCTTGAAATATCAAACATTGTAAAAGATTTTGGCGGACTTGTGGCAAACAACAATGTCTCGTTCCAGATTGAAAAGGGTGAAATCATTGGTCTTATCGGCCCCAATGGCGCCGGAAAAACAACCCTCTTCAACTGCATTGTCGGTTATTATAAGCCTGATTCAGGAAAAGTAATTTTTAAAGAAAAGGACATAACGGGATTAAGGCCCTTTGACACAAACAGGGCGGGTATCGGCAGGACATTTCAGGTCATGAAGGTAACAACTGGCATGAGCGTCATCGAAAATGTCATGGTAGGCGCATTCTGCAGGACCGATGACCGTCATGCGGCACAGTCAGAAGCCTCTGAGGTGCTCAATTTTCTTGGACTGGGAAGTGTAAAAGCATATCACCTGAATGAATTACCCATTGCAATGCAGAGAAAGATAGGGCTTGCCAGGGCATTGGCAACAAAGCCTGAATTGCTTATGCTTGACGAAGTCGCATCAGGCTTAAACCATACGGAGACGGATGAACTGGTATTACTCCTGAGGAGGCTCAACGCCGAGAAAGGCGTGACACTCCTTCTTATTGAGCATATTATGGAGATGGT
>JAPLKD010000012.1 GCA_026388245.1 Pseudomonadota bacterium
GATGAAGTCGAGAAAACTCATAAGAATGTTGAAATCATCTTTGAAGATTTTCTCAACATATCTCTTTCCCAGTTTAAAACCAATAATAAAATCAAAATAATAGGGAATATCCCATACAAGATTACCGGTCCTATACTTTTCAAAGCAATTGCAGAAAGGGCGGTAATAGAAAGCGCCCATCTGACTGTCCAGAGAGAGATAGCAGAACGGGTTGTCAGTAAACCCCATAAGCGCACCTACGGGGCATTATCGGTAAATCTACAACTTCTTTCTGAAGTAAAGCTGCTTTTCATTTTAAAACCAACAGTTTTTATACCGCCGCCAAAAGTTGACAGTGCTTTTCTCTCAATAACCTTTAAAGAAGATGAGAGGGCAGTGGATGAAAAGCGGATAGAATTCGTGAAATTGTGTTTTCAGCATAAGCGTAAATATATGAAAAATGCCCTTATGAAGAAATACGGCGCAGATATGATAGATGCCCTCTATCATTTCATGGGTTTTGCCCTGTCCGTTCGTGCTGAAGAAATAGAACCACCCGGGTTCAAAAGAATGTACTCATTTTTAAAAGAAGCGGAGGGAAGCTTACTTTTTGAGCGAAAATAAAGCTAAACTATCGTCGTGTTTTTTTGGATCGAGTTTTTCAATGAAGATGACAGATGTGCCATCGAGGTTTCCTGATTGTTGAAATTTTGATATGAAAGACAAATCGCCGATCAAAAAGCCGTTGGTTTGCATCTTTTGAAATGCCTTAATTTCCTCAACTGTATTCAATACCCTTAAAGGGCCACGTTTCAGATAAAATACAAATGCAGAATCATAGCCCTGACAGAGGGCAATCTTATCGTCACTGACGTTTTTTAAATAATCTGCCGCCTTCAGGGCAAAAGGTCGTAGAGTCCTTTTTTTCTCTGCAACGGACATACCAACAGTAAAGGCCCACAACTCCATAACAAACACAAGTGAAACAAGTATTACAAGGCCCTTTTGAGGCATTTTTTTACAGAACAATACAAGAGAGATGATGCCGGCAATAATAGCAAAAGCTCCAATCGCTAATTGAGAAACATGCGATGGAATTCTGTTGTCAAAAAAGATGAGAATTATACCTATCCCGGCCAGGATCAAGATTGAGCACGTCAATATTGCAGCTGATTTTACAGCCCATTGATTAGCATGTTCCCTTGCAGTCGTCAGCCAATCTGTTATCCCTTTTCCGGTAATCAGCGCTAATCCAGGCAATATAGGGAGTATATAATAACTACGACGGGAACCGGAAATAGTAAAAAATATGAATATGGCCAGCGTGAGAAGTATGATCAGCCGTTCCGGTATATTTTTTCCCCAGCATCTTATGCCCAGGAGAGATGCAAGCATAAAAAGGGTCCATGGTGCGAAGAATACAGGGATGTGTTTAAAATATATGTACAAAGGTTCTATATGGTCAAAGGGTCGGAAAAAGCGTTGTACATTTTCCTTCCACATAAGTTCCACCGAAGACCATGAACCTGTGAAAATAACCGGCATTAAAAGGAAAATCATAAAAATAGCAGCACCTGCAAGAACCCCAAAAAAGCCCTGCCATGAAATAATCCATCGTAATTTTGACAAAATGGCTTCTTTTATGGCAGAAAATGTAAAACCATTTTTCCTTGCCTGCACCAAAGCCTCAACCACACTATAAAAAGTAATGGAAGAAAATACTACGGCTGGCGCAACGGGACCCTTACAGAAAGAAGCTACAGCGCAAATGCTATAGAGAAATATCACATATACCAGAGAACCGTGATGCGCACCTGAGGTAAAAAGCCAGAAAGATAACCATATCGCAAGAACATTGAGCATTTCGGCTGATGCGGTACGTGACCACAGGACTAACATGACGGAAGTAAGCAACAGAAAGGATGAAATAAAACCGGTTTTACTCCCGAAGAGGCGACGCCCGATTACGAATGTAATAATCACTGTACCTATACCGGCCAGGACACCAGGCATACGCGCTGCAACCTCCGTGACAACGCTATTTATAGCAAAGGGAATAATTGCCCAGTAACTCAAAAGAGGTTTATCAAAATAGGTCTGCCCATTGATCGTTGGGAGAAAATAATTTCCAGAGATGAGCATTTCTCTTGCAATTTCTGCCCAGCGCCCTTCTGAACCCCACAAAGACCTGACAGATAATCCTGTAAACAAGAGAATGATACTGGTTAATGCAAGAATGCCAAGATATTGCCAGTCCTGGCGCAACCACTTTCCTGCCAGGAAATTTGGATGTAAGGCGTCTTTTTTCACGTGTGTTCAGGGAGAACTATAGTAACAACATGCTTTAGGTGTCAAGCAAAAACCAGACCAACTGAACAGGCTGACTCAAAAACGATTGACAAAACAGTGTAAATATTTTAATTTCATTTTCGATTTTTAGATGAAAAATCTTATAATTATTAATTATTTCAGAGGAAAACCTGAACACCCCGCACATTGACAATATGATAAGGAACTACAATCTTTGATAACCAGGAGTAATCTAAGAAATTTAATCAGGTTGTTGTGCTATTTGTCTGTACTTATATTCAATGTAAACACCAACGAAATTATCGTTTCATTCTGCCTGCTTACCCTTGGCTGTTTTGTGCATTACTTAACAAAAGGGCAATTAATTAGAAACGTTGTCATGTGTAACAATGGCATTTATGGAATAGTAAGACATCCTTACTATATGGCAAACTATCTCATTGACGTGAGCTTTTGCCTTCTCACCGGGAACCCGTATCTGTTATTAATATACCCCTTCCTTTTTTTCTGGGTCTATGGGTCAACATTGAGGAAAGAAGAAAAATACCTTGCCGGCGCCCATAACGAACCATATATAGAATACATGCTTGATGTACCGCAGGTTTTTCCGGATTCTTATTTTACTATATACCTTAAAAATGTATTTTCAGGTTTCTCAAAAAAACGAATCAGCCGGAACGAGGTATCAAGAATTTTACGCTTCTGGTCAACAGCTATATTCATTGTATTCCTGAATAGCTTAAAAACAGCAGATTTTACAAAAATATGTTTTTCAAGTCCTGGTGGGTTTAAAACGTCAGCAGTATTATTATCTTCAGTCGTTATACTTTATATTGTCAGCATTTTCGTAAGGGGTGACCGAACAAAACAACCCTCGCCGAAAACCTGTTAGTCTCCCTTGAAGGTGCAGCAGATCATGGATAAACAAAAAACAATCGGGTTTACAACAACTATCCCTGTAGAAATCATTTTTGCGTCAGGGAACACGCCATGCGATCTCAATAATGTTTTTATAACAGACTCTAATCCCATGCGCTATATCGAAAGGGCAGAGAAAGACGGGTTCCCTAAAAGTATGTGTAACTGGGTGAAAGGCATCTACGGTGTTGTTATGGAAGAGCATGTCAATACCGTTATAGCAGTTATTGAAGGTGATTGCAGCAACACCCTGGCCCTCTCCGAGATATTAAGATATAAGGGCATAAAGGTGATTCCCTTTGCTTATCCGTATGACCGGGATAGAAAAATCTTGAAAAGGGAAATTGAGAAACTGACAAAGGCATTGTCTGCCGACATAGAGATACTCGCTGTTGTCGATGAAGAGATTGAAGGGGTCAGGTCAAACCTTGCATTGATAGACAGGATGACATGGCACGATAAGGTTGTTACCGGTCAGGAAAATCACCTCTGGCTGGTTCGGGCATCGGATATGCTCGGTGACTATAAAAAATATAATATGATGGCTGAAGAATTTATCAAAGATGCTCAAAAACGGAAAGAGATAGAGGGTATTAACATCGGGTATATCGGGGTGCCGCCCATACTGCTTGACCTTTATGATTTTTGTGAATCTAACGGGGCACATGTGGTCTATAATGAGACACAGAGACAGTTTGCTCTTCCACACTCTTCAAAAAACATTGTAAAGAGATATCTGAATTATACCTATCCTTATGGGATATTTTACAGGATTGCCGATATTGAAGGAGAGATAAAAAGGCGTAATCTTAAAGGCCTGATACATTATGTGCAGGCCTTCTGTTACAGGATTATGGAAGATGTGATTTTAAGGGACATGCTCGATATTCCGGTTATTACCGTAGAAGGTGATCTCCCGAAGAGGCTTGATACAAGGACAAAATTGAGAATAGAAGCCTTTATCGAGATGCTGGGAAACAGGTAACTGTGGAGAAAACAAAAAGATTTATTATCAACAGAGACAGCATTGGTTTTTTTAAATCGATCCTGGAATCATATGAGGACCTTGGCATTTTCTCAGTCCTTGATGGCAACAGGGGATTGATAGAGATATCCTATACACATTTTTTTGAAGATGATTTACGAATGATTATAGAGGATATGGCACATTATGGCATTGTATTCTACGAGGTGAACGATGTTTGACAGCAACAAGGTTTTGCAGTCGCTCATGGAGGGAAATGGCCTGTACGGGGACATCTTCACTGAAGAAAGGGCTTATACCCACATACAGCTCGAGTCTTCCAGATTTGAAAAGATAGAGAAGGGGATGGATAAAGGGGTGGGACTCAGGGTGATAACCCCCTGGAAGTCGTTTTTTGCCTCTACTAACTCTTTTGAAATGGACAACCTTATTACCCTGGCAAAAGAGCTTAACAGGTTTACAAAAGACAAGGCATCAGTGGATCTGAAAGAGGCCAATCCAATTCAAACCCATTATCCCTTTTCTTTGAGCGTTGATCCACAAAACGTGGAGATAAAACAAAAACTAAATATGATTCAGCATGCAGAATCGCTTGCCAGAGGACTGGAAAAGAGAATAAAGCAGGTAAGGATAGTATACAGGGATACAAAACAGCGGGTTACAATCCACAACAGTGAGAATGAATTTATCAGTGACGAAAGATATCAGGTTGTCTTCAATATATTCCTTGTGGCCGAGGATAAGGGCGAAATGCAAACCTCATATGATGCCATAGGAGGTTTTTACGGTTTTGAATTCTTTACAGAAGCAAGGGTTGAGGAGATTGTCATAAAAACCGCAAAAAGACTTACAGGGCTCCTCGAAGCAAGAGAGGCGCCAATGGGCACGAAAACCGTTGTGCTTGCATCTAAAGCAGGCGGAACGATGATTCACGAAGCCATTGGTCACGGGCTTGAAGCAGACCTTGCCATGGAAGGACTATCCTGCTATAAAGGGATGCTGAACAAAAGAATTGCCTCTCCTCTCATTCATGTTGTGGATGATGCAACAATACC
>JAPLKD010000174.1 GCA_026388245.1 Pseudomonadota bacterium
ATTTAAATTTTTTCTCCATAAGATCTAATTCCTGATAAAAGAACGTTTGCTCATCATTGTGAGGAGACGGATCGCCCCCGTCCTCTTTAACTGTCTGAAATTTGCGCCCTCCCGTATGGATTTCAGCGCTACATTTGTGTCCAGTACCCTGCTCCCTGATATAATATCGATTCCATATTGAAAAAACACTTCGGAAAAAGGTGTTGTAGGACCGAGGAGCATCTTGATGCTTTCTTTCGGGCAAAGCTTGAGGAGGCCATTCAGCGTATGGTTTATGAGGGTTGTACTTGAAATGGCTATAATGTCTGAGATGGGGAGAAATTGTTGTGCATTTCCTTCCGGGCAATCCCCGGGCCTCTGCCACTTTTCAATTACCCAGAGTGTCTTTGCAACTTTTCGCAGATCATCTGTAAAAGGGAAGTGTCCCACAACGGACACATTCATGCCTTTTCCATGCTCGATGAGAAACTCAGAGGCATTCATTTCGACACATCGTGAATAATCAGGCTCGATGAGGGAATTGATAGCGGCAAGGCCAACAGATGCCCTGGCAATATCGGGCACAAGGGAATAGCGGGCTAATTCCAGTGCGGTCATCTCTGAGTAAGGTTTTTCGTGAAACGTCTCTCCATTTTCATCGGAAGCGCAATCTCTTATCATGGTAGACGATAGACCGCAGAACCTGCTTATAACTGCTGTCCAATAGATGCCCTTCGTCACTTCTTCGACGGGGGCGTCACTTGTAATACTATTAATTATATCCCTTAATATTTCCATATTTGATAGTTTCAATCTCCTCTCCGCAGTAAAAATGCATTTCCGTATTCACCATAACATGGCTGCAATCGAATACCCGGAGCCGCCAAATTTGCCTGTCCGTGGCCCCGGGTATTCGATAGGCGGATTTATGCCGGTACTGTAGTCACGCCCTGTTACTTTGTTGTCTCCAGTTCTTCAATCCTTTTGCGTAAATTTCCCAGGGTCTCCTCAAGGTACCCCGCCTGATCCTTCAGTGCACCCAATTCCTGCTCCCTGTTCATGGCCGATGCTGTGGGAGCGCCATAGGGCATACCAGGTGCGAAAGGGTTACCCCATGCCTGCCTGCCGCCGGCTGCTCTCTGCCAGCCAGTAAGACCGGTGGCGTAAAACTGGTTCCTGAAACCGCGTCCACCGCCACGTCCTCGTCCCCAACCCCTATAACCCCATCCAGGAGCAAAATTCATAGATCCGGGGGTTCTAAATCCCGCACAGTAACCTGCTGCGCGTCCAGTCATAGGGCCCATTCCTGCAGGGCCTGTTCCATCTCCTCTTGGCATAATCATACCTCCTTTTATTGTTGTTTTTGCCCGTGATGCACTTAGCGCCTTCTGTGACGACTGCGAAAACGACGTCTACTTTGTTCACCATAACATCCGGGCATGAAGAAGCTGCCACCTGTCAATTGTCCGCAAAGGAAAGCCGATACAACGTTATCCAGATCACCGCACAGGAATCCTGCAACCCGGACACCCGCAACGATAAGGGCCATCTCCAGAGTACGTGAAACTGCTCCACAGATAAGCACATCCGCGTCAAGCCCTGAAACTTCTCTTGCACGATTGAAAGGATCACGGCTTGTCAGGATTCTGTTTTCCCGCTTCACTTCCTTACCGTCTTCAATATCGATAAGACAGAGCCTGTCAGAAACATCAAAAACGGGTGATATGCGGTCTTGCCAATATGCAATCGCTATCTTCATATTATCTAAAGGATGCAAGCTCCATGCCAGCTCTTTATTATCTGGAATAACTATAAATAACAGTATGTTGATGGTATACCGGAAACTTAGCCTTGACAATATCATTGTATAATGCAATGTTATATCATTATAATAATTGCAATTAGCACGATTAAGGAAATACAGAATGCATAGCAAATCAATAGATATAGAAAATGAAGCAAGACAAAATGAGCGAGATGTCATTCTTGATTCGATCAATGAGGGGGTCTTTACGATTGGATCAGATTGGCGCATAACCTCTTTCAACAGGGCAGCCGAGGCCATAACTGGTACACCGCGGAATGAGGCTATAGGGAAACCCTGCTCGGATGTATTTCACGCAAACATCTGCGAACAAGAGTGCGCCCTCAGGAGAACATTTGAAAATGGCAGACCGGTTATAAACGCAACGGCATATATTGTCAATAACAGGGGCTACAGGGTGCCTATACGTATTTCAACGGCTATTTTGAGAGATGATGCGGGGAATGTTATCGGCGGTGTAGAAACCTTCCAGGACTTAAGTCAAGTGGAACGATTGCAGAAAGAACTGCAAAGTCGCCATACCTTTGAAGATATCGTCGGGAGAAGCCCTGCAATGATGCGCCTCTTTGATATTCTTCCCCGGATTGCCGAAAGTAACAGTACAGTGCTCATTGAAGGTCCGAGCGGTACAGGAAAGGAGCTTGTCGCCCGGGCCATACATAATCTTTCATCACGGAGAAAAAAACGCCTTGTAGCGGTAAACTGCGCTGCATTGCCAGACACCCTTCTCGAAAGCGAATTCTTCGGTCACAAGGCAGGGGCTTTCACTGACGCAAAACGAGACAAGGCAGGCCGTTTTGCCCTTGCCGACGGGGGAACAATATTCCTTGACGAGATCGGTGATATATCTCCGGCCCTGCAGGTGCGTTTGCTTCGGGTACTTCAGGAACGCATAATAGAGCCGTTGGGAGCCACCGAACCTGTAAAGGTGGATGTCCATGTGATGTGCGCTACAAATAAAAACCTTGCAAAGCTTGTTGAAGAAGGAAGATTCCGGGAGGACCTCTATTACCGGATCCGTGTGATTCATCTTTCGCTGCCGGCACTCAAAGACCGGAGGGAGGATATACCATTACTGATAGACCACATCATCGGAAAATATAACCGCCTTCAAGGGAAAACCATTGCCGGTATTTCCATTGAGGCAATGACGCAACTCATGGAATACGATTATCCCGGCAATGTTCGGGAGCTTGAAAATATTATCGAACAGGCATTTGTGCTATGCCGAGGGGAAATCATCGAACTACACCACCTTCCCCCTGAACTGCGGCCGGCCGTATCCTCTTCAAAGGGTGGTATTGGGCCGATGAGCCTTGTAACCATGGAAAAGAACCTTATCGCTGAGACACTGCGACGCTATGCCGGCAACAGGAAATTCGCTGCTCGTGACCTGGCCATTGATACCAGTACGCTATACAGGAAGATATTGGAACTGAAGATTGAGGTACCTGTAAGCGATGGTCGTGGGCGCCGCAGATAGTATTGCATTATGCAACGATGTGTCATGGGGAAAGTGCATATGAAAGTGCCCAATGTCGCCTTTATTAAAATGCAATGCCCATTTAAGTCAAGGGGTTACCTTGTTCGTTCTTTTATTCCAGGGTTCTGGCACGTGAATTGCTTCTTCAGGAGACAGGTAAAGGTATGAAGACTTCTATCGATTGCATTCCCTGCTTTATACGACAGACAATAGAGGCCACGCGCTATGTCTCAGCCGATACGTCTGTCCACGAAGGTGTTCTTCGCAAGATACTCCGTGCTCTGGCAGGGATTGATCTCGACCAGTCACCCCCCGTTGCAGTCCAATGGATACACCGCAGAATCCGTGAATTAACAGGGAAACATGATCCTTACAGGCAAGCCAAAGACCGTTTCAATCGCCTTGCTCTCGAGTTGTTACCCGAGCTTAAAGCAAAGGTGCGCAGCAGCCCTGATCCTTTGAAAACGTCAGTCCGTCTTGCGATCACGGGAAACGTTGTTGATCTCGGGGCAAAGAGCGGCCTTACGGAAGATGAAGTACGGCTGATCATTGCCCAAACTCTTTCCGAGCCATTCCATATCGATATTGAAAGTCTGCGCGGAGAAATCGATAGGGCATCGAGCATCCTTTATCTGGCTGATAACGCGGGAGAGATTTTTTTTGATCGCCTTCTCATTGAAGAACTTCCAGTAGAGCGGGTCACGCTTGCCGTCCGTGGAGGGCCGGTCATTAACGATGCTACCATGGATGATGCTAACGCGGCAGGACTGCATGAGATCGTAAGGGTAATTGATAATGGCTCTGACGCACCTGGAACCATACTCAGTGACTGCAATCCGGAATTCCGAAGGTGCTTCAAAGATGCCGACCTGATAATCGCAAAAGGACAGGGCAACTACGAAACCTTAAGCGATGAACAGGCGAATATCTTTTTCCTCTTCAGGATCAAATGCGTGGTGGTGGCGTCACTTACAGGGTTGGAACAGGGAACAAATATGCTGATCAGAGCTTCGAAGCAAAAAGATCCATAAAAAGGACAGAAAAGCCCCGTTAACAAAAAAAGGAGAAACAATAATGTCCGATAAACTTGACGATTTTCTGAAAGAACTACAGGACAAAATTTACGATGATACCATCAAGGATTACGGGCAAAAAGCATTTGAGAGATGGCGCAACCCATCGCACATGCGTCCAATGGAAAACCCCGACGGCTATGGTCGCATTACCGGACCCTGCGGTGATACGATGGAGATCTTCCTGAAATTCGAGAATGAATCGGTAGGGGCGGCTTCGTTCCAAACAACCGGTTGTGGACCCAGTATGATCTGTGGTTCCCTGGCGGCTGAACTTGCCCTTGGAAAAAAACCGGATGAAATTAAAAAGATCACGAATGAGACCATTCTTGAGACCGTTGGCGGACTTCCTGAGGATGATCAACACTGCGCTTTACTTGCTGTGAACACTTTGCGGGAAGCCGTTGATCACTACACAAAACAAAAGATTCAGAGAATAGACGACACATCCGAGGATGACCTTTATGGTGGATGATCATAACAGGGTTATCAATTATCTGCGCCTTTCTGTGACAGATCGATGCAATCTGAGATGCATTTACTGTATGCCCGAAGAAGGTGTCACGTTCACTCCCCACAGCGAAATTCTCACTTATGAAGAAATGATTCACATCGTGAAACTATGCGTCCGGGAGGGTATTCATAAAGTGAGACTGACGGGTGGAGAACCTCTGGTGAGAAAAGGGATCGCTGGATTTATTCAAGGGCTCCGCAACATAGAGGGCCTGGATGAAATAACCCTTACCACCAACGGCGTTCTACTGAAAGAATTCGCCCAGGTCCTTCGGGAATGCGGTATAAGCCGTATCAATGTGAGCATGGATACGTTGAGGCAAGATCGGTTTTACCAGATAACCGGGCGGGATTTCTTTGATCGTGTCTGGGAAGGGATAAACGAAGCAGAATCCCTGGGATTTGATCCTATCAAGATCAATGTGGTCGCCATGAGAGGCGTAAATGACGATGAGATAGTCGACTTCGCAGGTTTGACGTACAACAAACCTTATCATGTAAGATTTATCGAGATGATGCCCGTTGGCGAGAATAATGGCTGGTCAAGGGATAAGTTCATCCCCATCAATGAAATCCTCGACCGTATTCGATCATTGGGAGTAATCAATCCCGTATGTCGCAATCTCCTGGACGGTCCGGCCCGACGCTATCGTCTTGAGGGAGCCATGGGGGAGATCGGGTTCATAGGTGCGCTCAGTAACCATTTCTGCAAAACATGCAACAGGCTTCGCCTGACCTCATGTGGCCATTTGCGGGGGTGCATTTTCTCCGACCAGAAAGTTGATCTGAAAACTCCCTTGCGGACAGGCAGGGACGACGATAATCTGCTTAATCTCATCGAAACCACTATCCGCAACAAGCCAAAAAACCATGAAATAGGTCTATGGGGACCCCGGAAGTGTGCTCGTCCCATGAATGAAATCGGAGGCTGAGAACATAGTTTTCTTCAGGGCGGCGAACAATAGTTTTCAGAGTTGTTCTACCGCTCCTTCCATTGGGGCTCTCTTTTTCCCATGAAGGTGTTGATCCCTTCTTTAGAATCTTCTGTTGTGCACAGGCGTGCAAGTGTATCGGTCATATATTCAAGTGATTTATAGTATTCCATATCCGCTGCCATATAGAATGCCTTTTTTGCTGTTTGAACGGCAAGGGGGCTTTTATGGCCAAGGATCGCAGCCCATTCATGGGCGCTCTGATCAAGCTCATCCCTCTTTACAACCCGGTTTACGAGCCCTATCTCCAATGCCCTGGGTGCCTTGATCATATCACCGTACAGCAAAAGTTCAAGGGTACGTTTCCTTCCAACAGAACGGACAACGGGCACGGCAGGACCAATACAATTGAGACCCACGTTGATCGCCGTCAAACCAAACGTTGCATCCTCGGAGACGATTGCCAAATCAGCTGCGGCTGTCAGGCCTGCGCCGATTGCCGCCGCCACACCCTGAACCTGTGCGATGACGGGCTTGCTGATTTGACTCATCGTAACAAGGGCCTTTCCCATGTGCCCTATCCAGTCACGGTATTCGAGGGCTGTTTTGCCGGGAAACTCACTTACGTCAATACCCACACAAAAAGCCTTTCCTGCGCCTTTTAAGAGGATAACCCTTACGTTCCTGTCCCTGTCGAATTCCCAGAGCGCGCTGTCAAGTTCGCCTGCCATGGGGGTATTGAAGGCGTTCCACTGTTTCGGCCGGTTCAGTATAATCTCACCGACATAGTCGTCACCGATCCTTGTAAGAATATATTCATAATCCATATTATCCTCCCTTGGTATCTGTAAATGTATAGCAAGTCGCACTCATTTGTCAAAACTTGATACAAACAGTTATCAATTATTCCATTAATAGCATGATTCCTTTTGGTTTGTAGCACATTAATATGTAATCTGATATAGTAACAGGGTGATAAACAGTGTGCATCAGATATATCATTCATGGAAGAACCAGGAAAAAGGAAGGATAACATTATGGAAGAAAAGGCATTTCAGGATTACTATGCAGAAGATATAAGCCATTGTTACGGCTGCGGCCGTCTGAATGAGGAAGGTCTCCACGTCAGGAGTTTCTGGGAAGGAGAGGAATCGGTCGCCCGGCTTACGCCAAAACCTTACCATATGGCAGCACCGGGTTTCGTATACGGCGGGTTAATTGCGTCTTTCATCGACTGCCATGGTACGGGAACTGCGGCAGCGGCAGCGTACCGTTTTGAGGGAAGAGCCATGGATACTGATCCAAATCTCCGCTTTGTCACTGCCTCATTGAAGGTAGACTATGTCCGTCCTACCCCCATGGGTGTGGAACTTGAGGCACGGGGAAAGGTTAAGAGTATCGGTAAGCGGAAGGTGGTTGTGGCAATTGAAGTCTATGCAGTAGGGACGGTCTGTGTCCGGGGAGAGGTGGTTGCCGTCCGGATGCCCGGATCGATGAAACTGAAAGGGAATGAATAAAGAAACGTTGTGCGATGGTTTGTCCCTGTTAAATGCACTTCCCTGCTTACGGCAAATACACATGTGAATTTGTTTGACATTTTGAACTGTGTTGGAGATATTTAAAACATCCTGAAAAGCGAGGTTTTATCATGGAAATCACTGCAGAAGAAAAAGACATGCTCACCAGAATCGTAAACAATCAGTACAGCGGGGGCGCTTACAAACGCGCTACATGGATAGACAAGGTCTGCCGCAACAAAGCGGACAGAGCGGTGCTTGACGCGCTCTGCCAGAAGGGCTTGACCGAAACTGGATTGGGAGGAACTGTGGCGGGTGATACCTATAGGGCATGCTGGTTAACACAGAAAGGGAAGGAGGCAATAGGGGTAGAGTAGAAAACTGTCGTCAACCATAAGTATTCTAACCATAGTACACAGGGTCCCCGGAGTGTTTCCAGGGACCTCTTTCATCTAAAATGCCATTTCGGGCTTCCAGACTTTCCAAACGTTTCCTGCGAGTTCAGCGCTCGGTTTGAGTGTTACCCTGCCGGGCTGCCAGCCGGATGGGGTTGCTTCCCCGGTGGTGCGTACATGCTGGAAGGCTTTTACCTGTCTGATAAACTCTACAACATTACGACCTACGGGAGGCGTGAGTACCTCCATGGCCTGGATGATTCCATCCGGATCAATGATAAAACGGCCACGGATATCCACACCTGCTTCTTCGTCATAAATACCGTAAACTCTTCCGATAAAACCACCTGCATCGGAAAGCATGGGAAAAGGAACCCCTCCCGGTACCATCTTCGAGAGTTCATTCTCCTGCCATATCTTATGAACGAAACGGCTGTCCGTACTCATTGCCAGGACCTGTACCCCCAGTGATTTTATCTCATCGTATTTGACGGCGACCGCCGACAATTCAGTAGGTCAGACAAAGGTGAAATCACCAGGATAAAAGCAGAGCACCACCCACTGTCCCTTAAACTCGGAAAGGGTAATATTTTTGAATCCTCCGTCAATATATGCGCTTGCTTCAAAATCCGGCGCCGGTTTCCCTACCTTTGCGATCATGATCTCCTCCTTCTGGTTTGTCTGTGATACTTCACCTGAATCTGCCTTCGGGATGCCGATAGGACCCCGTGAAGGCTTTACGCATGATTCCTGTTGTTCTGCCATGGTTTTCCTCCTTTATCCAAATACGATTTCGTCGCCATTGCCAAGGTAGAGATTGCTCATCGATCCGTAACGGGCAGTACCGTTCACAACAGGATACCCGAACTCGATCATCTTCTGGACGGCGCTTACTCCTGTAAAATGATTACATGCAACCTTCTTGAAATTGTACTTTGCCATCCCTTTTACCATCTGTTCACCTTCCGCGTTTAACGGGCCTATGGGGGCAATGCGTAGCCCACCGTAGAGGTGTTAAGGTGAAGGAAACACCCCGACGCCTCCCTCTACCGCGTCTAAGCTGTGAAGATATATCTTGTTCCGACAGTATTAAGGATAAACTGCTTTGGCATTTCCTTTGCGAATATTGACATTGCTTCCCATCCTGCACAGTGCATCGGGACGATATAGTCGGGATTAATTGCCTTAATGTCTGCAACGGTACTTTGAATTTTTGGCATAGGAGCGCCAATTAAGTGGAATCCTCCGATCACGGTATGAACCTTATCTATGCCCGTGATCTTCTTGGCATGTTTGACCGTATTGACAATCCCTATATGAGCACAGGAGGACAATACCACGAGCCCCCTTCCCTTCACATTGAACATAAGGGATTGTTCTCCCAGGAAGAGATCGGGATCCATTTTATCCCCTCTTTTAATTAACAAAATAGGGGATCCCTTTTCATATTCTGTTACCCTTTCTATATTTCCTGTTAAATAGGCGCCAGGAACAACAGGAGTTGGTTCTTTGATCTCTATGATCTTAACAAAACCAAGGGTATCTATCTCTTCTTGTTTCAATTGCCCAAGATTCTGCAGGCCGCTTGGATCATAACGACCGGCGGGGAGATTGACAAACCTGTTGCTAAAAGATTCTTCTCCGACGTAGAGCGGGATCCCTTTCCTGATTTTTGTCTTGTTGTATCTGAGAAGTGGAGCCAGACCTTCAAAATGGTCAAAATGACCATGACTGAGAACAAGGGCTTCGAGCCTCCTCACATCAATATCCAGAAGCTCCATATTTTTACTCACTCCATTAAAATCTAATCCGTAATCAAACATAAAGGCATGCGTTTTGCCGTCTACAACAGTCTCGATGTGGTAGGCCAAACCATGCTCCGCGTGAAGGGATGTACCGGGCAGGATCATATACCTTTTGACAAACTTAAAATCCGGTGGATTGAGGTTCCATCTCAGGCAATCATAATAATTGTCTGTTATGACAGTGATGACCAGTTTTTCAACTTCCGGGATCTTTATGGAAGAACCATATGCCACTGAAGTACCTCCTTTTAAAATATCACCTGCCATCAATGTAGCACCTATCGCCGCCGATGTCTTTAAAAACTCTCTTCGGTCCATTTCTTTTAACATAACCCCTACCTCCTTAAACTGAAATTATTTTCGTTCACTTCCAAAAACGTTAGTATGATGTTGATTATTTGGTAACTGTTCAGTTCCTCTTGTTTCATAATTATTACACCTCCTTTTTTTACTTACGGCTCAAGAGGCATGTCTTTGTCCCCGCACCACTCCTCCATGGAGCCATCGTAGATTTTGACATCCCTGTATCCCAGCATCTCGCTCAATGCAAACCACCACGAGGAAGCAAACTGACCGTTACAACAGAGCACGATAATCTCATTATCCTTCGCATCGCCTACAGCCCTGGTTGCTAAAAACTTAAGCTTTTTTGTATCTTCAAATGTACCATCCTTTTTAAAAACGAGAAAATAGGGAAGATTTACCGCCCCGGGAATGTGCCCTTTTCTTTTCAGCGCAGGATCTGATATTTCTCCTTTGTATAGCGGTTCAGATCTTACATCAACGATGGCTGCTTCTTTTAAATGGGATTTGACATACCTTTTTGTTGTAACAATGTTTTCGTTAAATTTGCACTTGTAGTTACTTTTGGGACGCTTCACCCAGTCCGTTGATACCGGATATTTGCTGCTGATCCACTTTTTTAACCCGCCATCGAGTATGGAAGGATGCTTCACACCGGCGTACTTCAATGTCCAGGCTACACGTGTCGCATTCATGAGCTGCTGTTCCGTATCCATGTTTCCTACAATTACCACATGAATGTCGGCATGAATACCCGAAGAGCAGATTGTATCCGTGAGTTCATCCTTATGGGGAAGCTGGCAGCCCAGGTTGTTTTCCCTTGTGCGCCATGCTGCATAGGTGAGACTGAGCGCACCGGGAATGTGCCCTTCCTTGTAATCTTCTACCTTCCTGATGTCGAGAACAAAAACTGATGGATTATCAAGGTTTTTCTGAAGCCACTCTGTTGATACTACAGGTCCGATGGTGTCATCCATACAGGTAGCTACAGATTCTGTGATTATAAAAGCAATAACAAAAAACCAAATCATGTGTCTTTTCATGGCACCTCCTTTTTACAAGGTTTTTAGGTTTTTCCATCTTCCGTCACCGATTAAGTTTCTTTTGTTGGGTTTCACACAGCCATCCAGGCTGTATATACATGTTACGTTCAGCCACCCAAGGCAAAGGCAATGGTATCTCCATCATTCAATATCGTTTCCATCCGGTCTTCGCCAAGATTCGTTGTGTCATTCAAGGTTACCCTGATTTCCACGTCAATATCGCCGCTACTGTTAAGAAGAGCATCTTTCATTTGGGTGCCAAATTTCCCGACCAGCCGGGTGATTAAATCGCGTAAAGTCTGCCCGGTAAATTCAAACTCTATCTCCTTCTTTTTGCTTAATGTTTTGTAAAGCACTGATATCCCATTGAAATTAATATTGATTTTCATTCTTCAGCATCCTCCTTGTTTACATGTTTTTCAAAATAATCCATGATGGCCTTTTGTAGTCCTGTTGCCCCGAGGGCTGAGCAGTGAATTTTAAACTCAGGCAGCCCGTCAAGTGCGTTGACAATGTCATCATTGGTAATCATCATCACATCATCAAGGTTTTTGCCCAAGGCAAGTTCCGTCATGGCGCTTGCACATGCAATAGATGCCGGACAGCCCCTGATCTGGTACTTAACATCGGTAACGATATCGCCTTCAACCTTGATATAGACCTTCATGAAATCACCGCAGTCAGGATCCCCGATCTCGCCTACGCCATTTGCATCATCGATGGTTCCTGCGTTTCTGGGGTTGCTGAAGTTTTCAAGTACCTTGTCGCTGTAACGATTCATATATCGGTAACCTCCTTACGATAATAACATATATTTAATATGCGAATCCTTTTTCCCATTCCCTCAATTTCTCTTTATATCCGGTTGATCCGGAGCTCTTTTTGCATTTCTCACTGACACGAGCTCTGCAACAATACTGATGGCTATCTCTTCGGGTGTTTCGGCGTTAATTGAAATCCCTATGGGTGAGTAAATTCTTTCAAGAACCTCACTGCTGAACCCTTTCTCTCTCATATGGTCGAGGATGATTTTTACTTTCCTTCGGCTTCCGATCATCCCTATGTATTTAGCCGGTTCTTTGAGGCATTCCCCGAGGACTTCCGCATCATACTCGTGGCTTCTTGTAAGGATCACCACGTATTCGTTCCCGGTAAAATCGAGGCACTTGAATGCATCACGAAAATCTCCGAAAATAATAGTATTGGCGTCAGGGAATCTCTCTCTGCTCGCAAATTCTTCTCTGTCGTCAATTACTGTAATGTGAAAGTCTGCAATTTTGGCAATTTTTGAAAGAAACTGTGCTACATGCCCGGCACCAAAGATATAAAGAGGAAACGATAACTGTATTGGATCAGCCAATACCCCGTCCGTAAGTATGGCCTGCTTCTCATGGAAAAGCCCTTTACACTGAGTAATGGTTTTACTGTCCAGTGCATCCCCGATAACGTTTAAATTCTCATCAATCAAGGCTTTAGCAAAGGTATTGCCGCTGAACCTGGTTACTACGACGCCTCTCTTCCTGTTTTCCAGGCAATTCTCAATCTGCTGATACACAGCAAGGTGTCTTGCCGTTACCGGCTCAAGAAGCACATCAACATTACCACCGCAGAGCATATCCTTTTCTTCGATCCTTTGGGCATTCATTATTATGCTGAATACCTTCGTGAGCCCTTTGTTCATTATCTTGAGGGCCTCTCTGTATGTATCTGATTCAAGGCGACCGCCCCCGACAGTCCCGAAAGTTTTACCGTCTTCTCCGATAAACATCTTTGCGCCCACATCCCGCGGGGCAGATCCGGTTCTTTTGATAACAGTAGCGAGTATCCCGCCTTTTCCGTTTTTCAGGTGTTCACAGATAAGCTCATATATGTTCATTATATATTATACCTAATGGTTTCACGCACGATCATCTGCACTATTCCTTCGTTCTTATTGCTGCCCGCTTACTTTCTTCCATATGGACATATCCTGTTCAACCCTGTCAGCTCACAAATGCCTGATGAGGTTACACCATATATGAGGTAGTTTTTACTGTATTGCTGAATGGCCTTCCATATACCATCAAATGTGCCGTTTACAAGGGTGGTTCCCGTGAGGAGAACAACATCAGATTTCTGGACAAGCTTTTCTGTCATGGTATTGCCATCCCAGACGTTTACCCCGTACTTTACCGTGCCGATATTCTGTTTGTTGAGGTCTGTTATTCTCACATTTTTCGACCCGAAGACAGCGCTCAATGCCTCCAGAATGGCAGGATTCAGCCCGACAAGGCCGACTATTTCCGGTCTTAATGTATCTTTGATATAGGAAGCAATCTCCTGAGCGCATTTCTCAGGCTCTTCATCTTTGCAGTGGAGTGTAGCCTCAATGATATTGAGGTGCTTCAATACCGCATTCATCGTGGCGATGAAGATTGCCCTGTCTCCATTGGTGACAAGAGGCATGTCAATCACCTGCTCAAGCTTGCCGATAAATTCCTTCGGTGAATCGGTAAAGGCATGTGCCTTTGCCCCCTGAAACTCTGCCTCAACAACCCTCTCTTTACCGGTGACTATGGGGAAATCTCTTCTCCCCGGTGTCCCTATTGCCTCTTCGGGGGATAAAGTCTTCACAATTATGGAGACATCTGAATTGCTCAGGTTGTTTTCTCTGACTATTTTTTCAAATTTTACCTTTGATTCTTCGAACGGGGAAGTACTACCATCTTTATTCACAGTTCCTCCATCCATTTATTGAACATAATGCATGAAACGGCCGCCATCGCCGCCCATATATTATGTTTTATGAGGTCATAACATATTTCGTTCCCGCAGTACTCAAAATGAACTGCTTTGGCATTTCCCTGGTGAACAGTGTAATGGCTTCGAATCCTGTACAATGCGCAGGAACTATATAGTCCGGTCTTATTGCTTTTATGTCAGCTACAGTTCTCTGAATTATCTCAGGTTTTACGTTAACAAGATGGAAACCGCCTATCACCGCATGAACCTTTTTGATTCCAGTGAACTTCTGTGCATGTTTCACGGTGTTTACAATTCCTGCGTGGGCACAGCCTGAAAGTATCACCAATCCCTTACCCTTCAGGCTGAATACAGCTGCCTGTTCACCCTCGAAGAGATCATGTT
>JAPLKD010000260.1 GCA_026388245.1 Pseudomonadota bacterium
AAGGTGGATTGTATTTTTCCGAAATCCGAAATCCGAAATGGGAAGGGCAGGAAAAACAGAGGGTTAGAGGGTTTGCTAAACTTCCAATCATCCAAACATCTAATCATCTGTGAAAGGCGAAAGGGACGGGTTTTTTTATGATTCACGGTCTTTCTACTGTTCACTGTTCACTATTCACTGTTCACTGTTCACTATTCACTATTCACCATATTGAAGGAAGCAATGAATACATTCATTAACCGAAATGACGCCAAAGGAGAAATTGAGCATGAAAACGCCGATCATCGCTGAAGCCGATCAAATGACAGTGAGGACGCACCCATGAAAATCCTGATCGCCGAAGATGACTTAACGACACGCACGATCCTGACGGAGTTGCTGAAAAAGCAGGGCCACGAGGTAGTGGCAACGGCGAACGGCATGGAGGCGTGGGCGGCTATACAGCAGCCCAATGCGCCCCGTCTGGCCATTCTCGACTGGATGATGCCCGAAATGGACGGCATTGAGTTGTGCCGCCGCATCCGTACCCTGGAAACCGATCAGCCGCCCTATATCATCATGCTGACAGTCAAGGATGAAAAGGTAAATATTGTTGCCGGTCTGGAGGCCGGGGCTGATGACTACCTCACCAAGCCCTATAACCCAGGGGAACTCCGCGCCCGGATCAACGTCGGACGACACATGTTGGAGCTACAGATCGCCATGGGCGACAAGGTGCGGCAACTGCGGGAGAGCGAAGCGCGTTACCGCGTCGCCATAGAAGGCTCCAGCGACGGTGTTGCAATCGTAAAAGACCTCGCTCACGTCTATGTGAACGAGCGGTTCCTCCGTATGTTCGGGTATGAGCATGTCGAGGAAATCCTGGGAAAACCACCGTATTTCAATGTCCACCCTGATGATCTTAAACGGGTGAAAAGCTACGCTATCATGAGGGTGCAGGGAAAAGATGTCCCTGAACAGTATGAATTCAGAGGCATCAGAAAAAACGGAACATCAATTGATATTGAGGTTTCTGTCAATGCCATCACCTATGAGGGAGAGAGGGCGATACTTGCCTACCTGAGGGATGTCACTGAGCGCAAGCAGATGACGGAAGAACTGAAGAAAAGCGAACTCCGTTACAGGAGCCTCATTGAGTCTTCACCCGATGCGATTATCCTCCATGACGGGGAAAGAATTCTTTACTCCAATCCTGCTGCTCTGAGACATTTCGGTCTGGGGGAGACAAAAAAACTTATCGGAAGAAAGATACTCGATTTCATTCATCCGGAAGACAGGGAGGCAGTGGCTGACAGTATTGGCTCTACCAGGGAGACGGAGAATGTAACCCCGATGGCCAGAATGAAGCTGGTCCGGGACGATGGAGAGTTTGTGAAGCTGGTCCGGGACGATGGAGAGTTTGTATATGTTGAATGTACGAGCAGCACTGTCGATTACGGCGTGTGCAAACTGTTCTTGATGAACATGAGAGATATGACCTTGCGGTTACAGACAGAGGCAGCCCTTGACCGCATCCGGCTCCAGCAGAAGGCCATCCTCGATAATATCCCCGATATTGCCTGGTTAAAGGATAAGGAGAGCAGGTTTATTCTTGCCAACGAGCCCTTTGGAAAAGCCTGCGGGGTGAGACCTGAGGATCTGCCGGGCAAAACAGACCTTGATATCTGGCCCGGGGCATTAGCGGAAAAGTACAGGGCAGACGACAGGGAGGCAATGCAATCGGGCACACGAAGGCAGATTGAAGAGACCCTGACGGATAAAGAGGGTCACACAATCTGGATAGAAACCACCAAGACAGCGATACGTCATGACAGTGGTGAAGTCATAGGGACTGTAGGGATTGCCCGCGACATTACCGCGAGAAAGCGTCAGGAGGAAGAGCTGCTGCGATACCGCGAAGAACTTGAGCGATTGGTGGATGAAAGAACAGTGGAACTCACGAAGGTGAATGCGCTGCTTCAGCAGGAACTTTCCGAACATAAACTCACAGAAGAAAAGGTTCAAGGGCTGAACAGGGAACTCGAACAGCGGGTATCGGAACTGAACATTACAAACAAGGAGCTGGAAACCTTTAATTACTCAGTTTCTCACGACCTGAGGACACCCCTTATTGCCATGGAGGGTTTCTCCCGTATATTGATGGAAAGACACGGTCATCACCTTGACGAAAAGGGGCAGCGCCTTCTTGGTATGATCAACAGAAACACAAAGAGAATGGGTGAGCTCATTGAAGACCTCCTCGCATTTTTCAGCCTGGGGCGGAAAAACATAAAATTCACAACCATTGATATGGAAAAAATAACTAACGATATCATAACCGACTTCAAAACAATCTTCCCTAATGATACATTCCATTTTGGGCTTGACCAGCTTCCCCAGGCATACGGAGATAAAAAAATGGTCAGACAGGTTCTTATCAACCTCATGGGCAATGCCATAAAATACAGCAGACCCAAGGGCTCCGCAGCTATCAGGGTGGGAGGCTGGATGGAAGAAGAAAAAAATACCTATTATGTGAAGGATAACGGGATAGGCTTTTCCATGGAACATGCAGGCAGGATTTTTGAGGTCTTTGAAAGGCTCCACAGTTCCGATGAGATTGAGGGAACAGGGGTTGGTCTGGCCATCGTCAAGCGGGTTGTCCTCAAACATGGCGGCGGCGTATGGGCTGAAGCGAAAGCAGATGAAGGGGCTACCTTCTATTTCAGCCTGCCGGGAAGGAGCTGATAAAATGAAAGATGGAGAAAAGACAAAGAAACAGCTTATTGATGAAGTAAAAATACTTCGCTGGACAATAGAAAGCTCAAAGAACGGGGAAACAGAGCGCAAAAGGTTAGAGGAGATGCTGAGGGAAAGCGAAGAAAAGATGTGCATGTTCTTCAATGCAAACCCACAATCCATCTTCCTCGCTGACGCGGAAGGGACTATAATCGCAGCCAACGAATCCTGTGCCGTGCAACTCGGCAGAGGCAGGGATGAATGTGCCGGGTTGTCCCTCTATGGCCTTTTTCCTCCCGGCGTAGCTGAAAAAAGGCGGGGTGAAATAGAGGAAGCGGTTTTTACACGCAGGCAGGTGCACTTCGAAGATATATGCAACGAAAGGTA
This sequence comes from Pseudomonadota bacterium, assembly GCA_026388245.1. Lineage (GTDB taxonomy): Bacteria > Desulfobacterota > Syntrophorhabdia > Syntrophorhabdales > Syntrophorhabdaceae > MWEV01. Next base: position 3,106 of record JAPLKD010000260.1, read on the forward strand.
CTACGACAACTATATCTTTCCCGTTCTCGATGATCCGGGGCTTGTATCAAAGGTTGTCATGTTTTCTTCAGACATTTCTGAGAGAAAACACCTTGAGAAACTCCTGGAGCAGGCAGAATGGAAATACCGGCATACCTATGAAATTGTAACAGAGGGAATATTTCAGACTGCCCCCGACGGGCACTTACTGAGTGTCAATAACGCCCTTGCACGGATATACGGGTATGCTTCACCTGAGGACTTCATGCATTCGGTGGCTGACATTACACATCTGCACTATGTTAATTCCGCCTGCCGCTCTGAATTCATCCGTCTGCTGAAAAAAGATGGCATAGTCTATGATTTTGAAGCACAGATGTACCGGAAAGATAAAAGCACCGTCTGGGTCTCTATAAATGTCCGCACTGTCCGTGATAAAAGGAAAAAGATCCTTTACTATGAAGGCGCCGTTGAAGACATTACAAAACGAAAGAGGCTTGAGGCCCAGCTTGTTCACTCGCAGAAGACAGAAACGATAGGGAAGCTGTCGAGCGGAATAGCCCATAATTTTAACAATCTCCTCACTGTTGTCACTGGCAATTTTGAGCTGTTGATCCGCACATTTCAGCTCCATGACACTGAAAACAGGGAAATTAAGGCTATTCATGACGCAATCGGACAGGGATTAAAGCTATGCGAAGAATTGCTCAGCCTGAGCAGGAGGCAACTGATCAGGCCTGTGGAGACAAACATCGGCAGCGTCATCACAAAGATGGAGGGGATGCTGAAACACCTTCTCGGCGAAGATATAGCGTATGATCTTTCCATTGATCCGGACATTCGAACAGTAAAGGCCGATCCATCGCTCATTGAACAGATTATCCTTATCCTTGCCGTAAATGCCCGCGATGCCATGCCGGAAGGCGGCCGATTGAGGATTTCCGCTAAAAACACCTTTCACGACGAGGGACAACGCCCCATCAATCCCGATACGGCAACAGGTGAGCGCGTGGCGCTGACCATATCGGACACGGGTACAGGAATAGCGCCTGACATACTGGAACACATCTTTGAACCCTTCTTTACCGTCAAACCGGACGGGACAGGCCTGGGGCTTTCCATCGTTCACAGCATAGTAAAACAGTCAGGCGGATTGATAACCGTAGACAGCGAAGAAGGGAAAGGAACCGCTTTCAGGATATATTTCCCCGTCCTTCAGGCTGAAGAAAAGGCGGAAGAAGAAACGTCCCTTCGACCCGCTGATCTCACCGCTTTAAAGAAGGCAACGGTGCTGGTAGTGGAGGACGAATCAGGGATACTCTACTGGGTAACCGATGTCCTGGAGGGGTTGGGATATACCGTTCTCCCGGCATTCAATGCGGAAGATGCCATCTCCATATTCAACGATCATGAAGGCGCCATCGACTTACTTATAACCGACCTGGTACTGCCGGGAAAGTCCGGACAGGAACTTGCAGAGACGATAAAGGTGAAACACCCCGGGATGAAGGTAATATTCATGTCCGGATACGGCGAAGACCGCATACACGGGGCCGATATCCTGAAAAACAAGACCCCCTTCCTTGCAAAGCCCTTCACGCCCCTGCTGCTGCTTATGAAGGTGCAGGAAACCATTAGGATAGTGAATAGTGAAGGTAAAGAAGGCTGAAGGCTGAAGGTGAAAGGGACAAGGGGCGGATTGTGGAATGCGGATTGCGGAATGCGGATTGTATTTTTCCGAAATCCGAAATCCGAAATCCGAAATGGGAAGGCAGGCTGAAGGCAGTGAAAGGTGAAAGGTGAAAAGTAAAAAGTCAAAAAGTTGTCACTCCCACACCCATTTTCATGAGTGATGAGGTTTCAACCTGCCAGAAACTATTTTCAGGGGTGGCGCCGGGAAATGCTTTAACGTTATTTAAATGACGATGTCCGGCAATCCACATGATGAAATTCGGATGTTTTTGAAGTTCATTAATCAGATCCGTCTGGGATACAGCCCTTCTGTGGTGACTCCAAGTGAGGCTAAACATTTGAGTGTTGAAGTTTACTATTAGATATAATATAATATAATGTAGGAGGTGTTCAATGGGAAAAAACATATCGGTATATCTGCCAGACGAACAGATAAATTTTATTAATTCCCAGAAAGGAGGTCTAAGCCACGTCGTTCAAAAGGCAATACGCCTTGTTATGAAAACTGGCAAGCAGGGATCTGGTTACGATGATGTTCTCGCCGCTGCCGGAGAAATACGAAAGGGCAATGATGTGAGTAATGTTATTCAATCGTGGCATCACGAAAGGGATGCGGACAGATGTTAGGTCTTGATACAGGTTACTTTATAGGGATAATCCAGGGCGAAAAGAATATCATTAAGCACTGGGAGGGCCTAAAAACACACGAAATCATACCCTACGTCTCTGTGCTGACTCTTGGGGAAATATTATACCTCACAATACGGGTAGGGAAGCCGGAACAAGGAAGAAAGATGGTAGAAGGTATAGAAAAAACGTCAAATATTGTGGATGTGAATAAGCAAATTGTGGAAAGAGCCGCCGTACTTAAAGGCGGGCGCGGCATTCCTTATGTTGATTCGATTATTATTGCTTCCTTTTTAGAGAACGGCTGTAAAGAAATACATACAAAAGATAGAAAGCACTTTGAAGAAGTGAAAAGCAAAGGTCTAAAGATCGTTATCTGGTGACATCCTTTTCGCCCTGAAGGACGAGGTTTGCCGCAAAAAGTACGTTAAGGCTACCAGTATCCCTGCGTATAAATCAATTGTTTTATACGCAAGATCCCGGAGCGTAAACAGAGGATTAACTGCTTCCTGTACTGGGTATTTTCCAAAAATTGCTTCAATGCAATATTCCAAATGGTAATCAAAATAATTAATTACCACATTTAAAGAAGAGTCTACACTGACAACTCCAGCTCAAAAAAGGAAGAATACAGTGACCGATAAATACAATATCGTAGCGATTCATATTTAACCTTTCCGATTGGTGCTGCCAGCGGACTGACTGACACACTGACCAACGTATATCACTTTTTCTGTTTACAGTAAAGAGAATAGACGGCAGTTCTCGAGGAACCGAAACGAATAGGGGAAGGAGACGGACGAAGGGGGTGTTCTTTAAAAAGTAAATAACTATTGACAACAGAGGCATCATTGATACAAAAAAACCAACAAATAAGGCATTGTATAACCAAGGCATCCAGTGAATCTGCCATAAAACCGGCCCCTCGCTGATGCCTGATTACTCGCTTTCATGTAGTAATCGGTGTTCTACAATATCTACAAGGCTATTTGGATGTTATAGTAACTGTTGAGGGTAATCTTTTTTAAAAAAATGCCGATAATAAGAATTAGAGACATAATGAATGGTTTGCAAGATTATTACAGATGTCTAATTATATTGAAGCAAAGGGGTTTTATGTGGTGTTTTGGCGTGGTCAAGGAAATCATTCATATATTGATGGGGAGCAGATACTATTTTGATTTGGATCTCAGGGAGAGGCATAATCTCATTAAATACATGCTTGTAAGTTATCCGGTCCTTGATCTCCGGTAACAGTCTGTCCTTTATATGTGCAGCTTTGTGCTCTGCCTTTAAAGCTTCAGATTCAGGTTTATCATGTCCTCTCTCTGTAAGCTCTTGCCGATAACAGGCTACAGCAGAAAAGACATTCTGATTGTTTTCCAGATTCTCCTTTCTCACTTTTCTATATATAAGGAAATTGGGAAAGGAGCATTTTTAATGTTGATCTGGCATTAAATGAATTTTTTATCGGTGAAATAGTGGCAGTCTATTTATCCTCTCTATGCCGAAAAACAGTTATCTCACTATAAAAGACCATGTTACCCAGGATGAGGTGTAGAGAAGTAGTTGATATCGGCAGAAAATCTGGAAGAGAGAGTTTGTGGGAGGGGATGTGAGAGACAGGACTGTTGATACGTATATCTTCCTCAACCTGATCCCGTGCCTCGACATAGCATGTTACAAGTGGTTATTGTTAAAATCGCAACAGATTTAAGATACACTTCCCTCCCGGACTCCATTGTAGACATGGCAGCAGCTTCGCTGGTGCTGGTCCTTCGCAAGAGATTCGATGATGTGGCAAATGGAAGTAAAGCAAAAATAACTTACCATTTTAATAACGGTTGTTATATAATGCAAACATATGATTTAATGACCTTTTATGGGGGTTCTCGATGCATAGGAAGATTGTTCTGTCAGTCGTATTTTTTGTTTTCTTTGTATCCTTTGCCGTTGCAGGAGGAAAAGAACCCAAAGACCCCACAACGGGTATGGAATTTGTCTTCGTCAAAGGCAGCTGCTATGATATGGGTGATACCTTCGGTGGCGGTGAACCGGATGAAAAACCTGTCCATAACGTCTGCGTCAGTGATTTTTATATGGGTAAATACGAGGTTACACAGGTGCAGTGGAAAACCATCATGGGCAGCAATCCGTCATATTTCTCTTCCTGCGGTGACACCTGCCCCGTAGAAATGGTTTCGTGGAATGACATTGAGGAGTTCATTCAAAAGTTCAACAGCAGAACCGGAAAATCCTACCGTCTCCCCACAGAGGCAGAGTGGGAATATGCGGCAAGGAGCGGAGGTAAGAAAGAGAAATACGCGGGAACAAGCTCCGATTCAGACCTTAAAAACTATGCATGGTATGGCTCTAATTCAGACAATGAAACCCATCCTGCAGGTCAGAAACAACCCAACGGCCTTGGCATATACGACATGTCCGGCAATGTCTATGAATGGTGTCAGGATTGGTTCAGTTCTAATTACTATAAAAACAGTCCCCGGAATAACCCTCAGGGCCCTTTTTCGGGCAGTAACCGTATGTTTCGCGGCGGTTCCTGGCTCAACGAACCGCTGCTTGTGCGGGCTTCCGACCGGAACGACGACAATCCATCGGGCAGTCACAGCCGCGTCGGTTTCCGCCTCCTGAGGACACCGTAGTCTTACCTTTTCAGAGCATCAGATGTTTCAGCAAGAAGACTTACCATCAAGACTCCGAAATCGGGGAACAAATCGGAGATTGCCTTCATGCCGGAACAGGTTGCGAGACGGCTCAGCGAATACATCACGCGCAACAGCCTTGCTTCTGATACGCGTGTATTCCCTGTCTGCTGCTCTACGGCAAGGACATTCATCAAAAAGCTGGGAAGCAAACTGCAGATTGTCTTATCTCCATACGATCTCAGGAGATACTCGGCAACCTATGCGAGCCGTAACGGAGTACCGTTAGAAATCGTGTCCAAGGGTGACCAGAATAGATAATGACAAAACCCAAGTTGAATGGAGAAATTTAGTGTGGACGATAAGGTTCTACCATAGCAACTGGAAAGCTTCACAAAAATATCTACACTATTTGGTGGAAAGTGTCTCACTTATATTGGCACAGAGGGAAATGTCAGGTCCCCAAAGTTTTGGCAGCGCCATTTATGACTGATGGGTACGAACTTAATTTGGCTTAGCGTTAACATGACTCCTTTAAGAAAACCTTTCTTTTAAATTTATGACATACTATACTCAGTAGATTAAAATGCCTGAGAAAGAAGATAAAACACAAACATCTATTTTATCGAAGGCGTTACAGCGGCACAGAGATGACTTTATTCATAAAATTATTACCGCAGTCAATGAAACATGCCTTCCAGACACACCTGCTCAAACCATGGGAACTGCTGATCAGCAGTTATTGCGTTCCAGACTGGTTGATCTTATCAATGACATATTAGAAAAGGAAGGCGTTACAGAGACCCGTGAAGTAACAATCTTGCTCTCAGATTTACGTGGCTTTACTGCGATGTCAGAAAATTATCCTGCAATATCTGTCATAGATGCCCTGAATCGGTACTTTGCAACAATGTCCAATATTATCATAACACAGTATGGAGGAACTATAGACAAGTTTATGGGCGATTCCATTATGGCGATTTTTGGTGTACCGGAAACCAGAACCGATGACCTGAAACGTGCTCTTTCCTGTTCAATTCATATGCAAATTGCAATGGATGAGATAAATCAACAGAACACATCGCTCGGCATGCCGCCTCTTTACATGGGGATAGGAATTAACACCGGCAGCGTAGTGGCAGGCAAAGTGGGTTCTAAACTGCATAGCGAATATACAATAATCGGGGATGAAGTAAATCTGGCATCACGCATTGAAGCATATAGCTTAAGAGGCCAGATACTAATCAGTGAGAATGTCTATAAGCAGGCCGGGGATTACATCAAAACCGGCAATGTAATACAGGTACTTGCAAAAGGGAAGAAGGAACCGATAAACCTTTATGAACTGCATGCCGTTAATAGGCCGATTCCTCTGTTAGTTCCACGAAGAGAAAGGCGCACAAGCCCGAGGGTTGATATTGATATGCCCTTTACTTACCGTAAGGTATTTGAAAAACATGTCCTCCCGAAAAAATACAGCGGCCAAATCCTTAATATCGGTTATGGCGGTCTTCTTGTAACTATCGAAGAACCCTTGGAGGTTTTTTCAGAAATCAGATTTACCCTTACGTTGTCCATGGCAGGAGAGCAGAACAGCGATGTCTATGCAAAAATATTAAAGATTTGCGAACATGAAGATCATTATTTGGCCAACATTGAGTTTACTTCCATTAACGTCCACGCAAAGGTAGCCGTCAAGTCCTTCATTGACAGAATTATTCAAGGATTATAATCCGGTCTCGGGTTTTTAAACCATAAAATCGGTACGTTCGTATTGATAGTTTGTTTTTCTTTTGTTATCCTTATTGCATGCTGAAAAGTAAATTCCTGTCAGTAAAAAATCTGGATAATCTTATTAAGGTTAGGGACTCGAGCCAAGGCGAAGGTAGTTTGGACGCAACTATTGCCCTCGATATTTTGGCGGCAGCGGCATCGTTTACCGGGAGGCCGTGAGGTTTAACCGCAGCCAGGAAAGTCTATAAAAAATACTGGTATAGGCAGCGGGTACATGATATTCTGAGTAAATGGCTTTGGTGCTTTTTAGCCGATGTTTTATCTGCCGACAATTTTGCGGGACAAATGCTGTTTGAGGATTAGGGATAGTTTGCGAGGATTTTATGGACCGGCAAGACCCTCTTATTCAAAAAATTCAGGTATTCATTGACCGAATGCCGTGTCTTTCGACCACGGCATCTAAGGTTCTTGAGGTTTGCAACTCTCCGAGAACTTCAGCCAACGACCTGAATCGGGTCATTTCTCTTGATCCAATTTTGACCGGAAATGTCTTGAAGTTGATTAACTCTGCCTACTATTCATCACTCAATCAAAATTCATCGTTGGTCCGTGCCATTATCATGTTGGGGCTTAATACAGTTAAGAATCTCGCCTTAAGCACTGCAGTTATTGGCGCATTCGGTAAAAAATCATCTTTTACTACCCTGCCCATGGATGCCTTTTGGGCGCATTCCATCGGTGTCGGGGTTACTGCTAAGGCCATGGCGGTGGCGCGAAACGTGCTGAGCACTGAACGCGAGGAGTATTTTGTGGCGGGCATGCTGCACGACCTGGGTAAAATTCCACTCAATACTTGTTTTTCCGAAAATTATGGACAGGCTTTGCAATTGGCGGCGTTGGAACAAAACTCCCTGCTGAAGGCCGAGCAATTGCTGGTCGGGGTGGATCATGGAGTGGCTGGGCGCTTGATTGGCGAGAAGTGGCGTCTGGGTCCGGCTATTATTGAGGCTCTCGCCCATCATCATGCACCTGAGCAGGCCTTGGATGAGCACAGGGACCTGGTGGCAACGGTGGCCCTGGCCAATCTGTATGCCAATATTTACAAGATTGGTTCGGCGGGTGATCTGCACCCGGAAAACACTTTTTTGATGAGGGTTCTGGAGATTATGGGATTGAAATGGGACGATTTACAACCGCTTCAGGCGATTGTGAACAGCGAAATAGACAAGGCCCAGGCTTTCTTGAATCTTACTGAAAGGGAGATGAAATGAGAGCAAGGTTTTGGGGGGTTAGGGGATCAATTCCCTGCCCTGGTCGGCAGACAGCCAAATATGGCGGCAACACTGCCTGTATTGAATTGCGTTTTTCAGGGAGTGGTCGGCTTATTATCGTTGATGCCGGTTCAGGCCTTCGGGAGTTGGGAAATTTTATGATGGCCCATGATCTGCCCAAGGGGCCAATCAAGACCTCAATATATCTTTCACATACCCATTGGGACCACATCATGGGTTTTCCTTTTTTTACGCCGATTTATCTGCCCTCAACTACCTTGCAGGTCTTCGGGCCAGTCAATCATGAAGCGGATACCCTGGAAACAATTGTCGGCGGTCAGATGACTTATCGTTATTTCCCGGTCAGAGAGGCCGAATTAGCAGCCACAATCACCTATGTCAATCTTAATGAGGGGCGGTTTGATCTTGGTGATGGCATCAGCCTTACCACCAAATACCTCAATCATCCGATCCTGTGTCTTGGCTATCGGTTTGAGTGTCGGGGCAAGGTCTTCTGTACAGCCTTTGATATCGAGCCGTATAAGAATCTTTTTTGCACCGATCCTGATGATCCTTCCTACGACGAGGTGATGGCCACTGAGGGAGACTTCGTGGCCCTTGAGCAGAATGCTGAACTTGAACGATTTGTTTCCGGGGCTGATTTGCTGGTCTACGATGCTCAGTACACGCTAAAGGAGTATGAATCGTCCAAGGTTGGTTGGGGCCACACCCCCATGGAAGAGGCCATTGCCGTGACAAAGCGGAACAGCATCAAGAAAATGGCGCTTTTTCATCACGACCCCATGCGCACCGATGACCAACTGGATGACTTAGCTAAAATTTACTGCCGGCCTGATGGTGATGATAGTCCGGATATTTTTTTCGCCCAGGAAGGGATGGAAATTGTGCTGTAAAGGTTGTTTTGAGTGTTGAGTTTTGAGTGTTCCCTCTGGTATTGATGCGATTAGCATTATTGATTGCCAGGAGAAACATATGCATTTTTGACCACCCGGTATCGAGTCATCGGGGGTTGCTTTTGTCTTAGTGTGGATGCATATATATACGTTACACTCTGTAAAAGAGTTTTTAACATAGAAGCAATTTATACCATCTTTCCACTGGCAATAGCATACCCTTTAAATCTTAATTGACATTAATTGAGAACAATGCCACAGTTGAATAAGCATGTTGCATAAAGAGGAGAAAAGAGGGAAACTAACGTAGTTTTTAAAGGATGTCCCTACTACCCTCTTAAATGAGTGATAAACATTTTTATGAAGAACGACAGCTATAACGATATACTGCCAGGCAGAAGCTGGCCACTTGGCGCAACTGTAATGGGCTCAGGCGTTAACTTCTCAATCTTCTCTAAACACGCGACATCTATTGAGCTTATCCTCTTTGACAAACCAGGAAACAAAAAACCATTCCGCATAATAAAATTAAAGCCCGACACAAACAAAACTTTTTACTACTGGCACTGTTTTGTACAGGGCATTGGCATAGGACAGATTTATGCCTGGCGCGCATATGGGCCGTTTCAGCCTGAGAAAGGTTTGCGTTTTGATTCATCAAAGATTCTTCTCGACCCTTATGCAAAGGCGGTCATAACAGAAAATTATGACAGGGAAGCGGCAAAGAAATATGGTGAGGACAATTGTGAATCTGCCATGAAATGCGTCGTGTCCGATTCAAGGGGATATGACTGGGAGGGCGACAAACCTTTAGGGACGCCATATTCAAGGTCTGTAATCTACGAGCTTCATGTGGGCAGTTTTACTAAAAACACAAATTCTGGTCTCAGTGATGAAAAACGCGGAACTTATGCAGGGATCATTGAAAAAATACCATACCTCAAGTCTCTAGGCATCACGGCTGTTGAGCTTCTGCCTGTCCAGCAGTTTGATGATCAGAATGCCCTTCACGGGCTTAAAGATTATTGGGGCTACAGTCCAATTGGTTTCTTTGCCCCTCATAACAAATACAGCTCGCGCCAAGATCCTCTTGGACCAATTTTTGAGTTCAGGGCAATGGTTAAAGCACTCCACAGCGCCGGAATAGAAGTAATCCTTGATGTTGTTTTCAATCATACTGCTGAAATTGATGAGACAGGCCCCACACTAAGCTTTAGAGGGCTCAGTAATGAAATTTATTATATCCTCAATGGGAAAAACCCTGCCGTATACGCCAACTATTCCGGTTGCGGCAACAGTATTAACGCAAATCATTCGATTGTGAGACGCTTGATGTCAGACTGCCTGAGATACTGGGTATCCGAGATGCATATCGATGGATTCAGATTTGACCTTGCATCAGCCCTGACAAGAGACGAGGAAGGCAACCCAATGGGCAATCCTCCGATAATATGGTCAATCGAATCAGACCCGGTTCTTGCAGGAACAAAAGTTATTGCAGAGGCATGGGACGCTGTAGGTCTTTATCAGGTTGGACACTTCATCGGAGATCGTTTTGCGGAATGGAACGGCCCGTTCAGGGATAATGTGAGAACGTTCGTCAGGGGCGATGAAAATACTGTCAAAAATCTCGCATCCCGCCTTATTGCAAGCCCGGATATCTACACAAGCCCCGAAAGAGAACCAAACAGGAGCATTAATTTCATCACCTGCCATGACGGTTTCACTTTAAACGACCTCGTCTCTTACAACTTCAAACACAATGAGGCAAATGGCGAAAACAATAACGATGGTTCAAATGACAATTTCAGCTTCAACTGCGGCATGGAAGGGTCTTCAGATAATCCTGAGATAGAAGCGCTCAGGATAAGGCAGATAAAAAATTTCATCTCAATACTTCTTATATCACAGGGCACTCCTATGCTTCTCATGGGAGATGAGGTCAGGAAAACGCAGAAAGGGAATAATAATTGTTATTGTCAGGACAATGAGCTGAGCTGGTTGGATTGGATGCTTGTTGAAAAGAACAAGGATCTCCTTAGGTTTACATCAGGTATGATTAAATTTACTATTGGGCTGGAACTTTTCAGACTTGATAAAATCCTTGACTCCACAGGATTAACTCTCAGGCCTTCAATTAAATGGCATGGAGTTAGTCTCGGATATCCTGATTGGGCAAGCTGGTCTCACACACTTTCCTTTGAGCTCATTCATAAGGAAGCATCCGAACATCTTTTTGTCATGCTCAATTTCTTCAGCAAAGATCTTTCTTTTGATCTACCCGGTTTATCGGCAAACAGAAAGTGGTACAGGATTGCAGACACATCGCTATCTTCCCCTGATGATTTCTGCAAGATCGAAGATGCCCCTGAAGTAACAACAAATAAATATTCCATGACTTCTTCTTGTGTGAGTATCTTATTGGCTCGATAGAATAAGAAAGATGGAGTTTAAGTCAGCAAAAATGTTTTTAAACAACACGATAAAAAACGCCCTCAGGGCGCTTCCACATCAGGGACAAGGCGCTAGTTCTCCACTCTACCTTGTTCCTGCACCCGATGTACAAAACTTCCGACAAAAATTAATTCAGTTCTGTAGCGAGCCAATCGCCTATTTGTCGGCCATAAGACAATTACACCGTTAAAAAACCTTATCTTAATTCTTAATAAAAGACCCTTCGGAACCGGCAACGTCTCTTTTCATAGTACAGGAACCATTGAAGAGAGAACCTTTTTCGATTACGATATCAGGCGTAGTGATGTTACCATTATGCACTGCGGAACTTTTCAATATAACCTGCTCACTGGCGGTAACATCTCCCTGAATTTCACCGTGGGATATAAGGTTTTTTGTCGTAATGGTGGCTG
>JAPLKD010000157.1 GCA_026388245.1 Pseudomonadota bacterium
TTTACGGGTCTCATAAGGGAGGAGAAAGTCCAGTGTCTTCCCCAGCACATCCTCCTGTTTTCTGCCAGTCAGGTGCTCGAACGCATGGTTGAACCGGGTTATGTGGAACCCGGGGTCCCACGTCATGATTGGGGCATTGGCATAGTCAAACAGGTTGTTGAGGTATGCATTGGTCTTCCACAGTGCTTCCGCCGCTTGTCTCCGGTAGACTGCCTGCTGGATCTTATGCGAGAGATCGACAAACTGCAACTCAGCGTCGTCTCCTTTCTCGAGGTAAAAATCTGCCCCATTGTTGATTATCTGGATGACTTCTTCTTTTCCTCCTTTACCGGTAAACATGATGAACGGAACCGGTCCACACCGTGTCCTCACTTCAACCAGGAACTGGATGCCGTCCATTTCGGGCATCATGTAATCTGATACGATTGCATCGAATTGTCCATTTTTGAGAAGTTCTAAAGCAGCAGGCGCCGATTCAACAGTGGTAACAGAAAAATTCCCGGATTCCTCAAGAAGTATCTTCCCAACATCAAGGAGTGTGGGTTCGTCATCGACAAAGAGGACAGAGATCATTGCTTTGACCTTGAATGATGGATAGTCTACAGAAAGCTGGGGTTATACAAAAAGATATCCAAACAATATCCCTGAAAAAAAAGGCATTACACTGGTGAAAAAAACAACCTGATTTTACATAAAGACAAGAAGCAAAATAAAGAAATTTAGGAACGGCGAATTAAACTATTTTCACTTTAACTATCCGTTGATTGTGTAATTTCATATTGAAACAGTTCAGCAGTTTACGCATTATTGTGAATCAACTGACGATATGAATTTTAGAATTATGGAACGTCAGATTACTCTCAACACTCATTATTTTTCCGGTTTATTTTCCCCGGTAGAGGTAAAACGGTATGCTCCCTTCGGCACCGAAATCTTAAACCGCACCCCTTTCCCCGGAGTGCCGTTCTCGGTTATTGTGATGCCGGTGATTGATAGGATCTCAAGAGAAAGGAACAACCCGAGCCCGGTATTCCTGCCGAAACCGTGGGTAAAAACGCGTTTTTTATCATTCGCAGAAATCCCCACACCATCATCCTCGTAGAGAATCGTGAGGTTTGCATCTGACTCCTGCGAAGAAATACGGATCGTCTTCACCTTGTCACCCCCATGACGGAAGGTGTTGTCAATCAGGTTGTAGAACACCCGGTCGAAGAGTTGGTCAGCGAACACTTCTGTCCCGGTCGAGAGATCGTTTTTCACTGTGACCTGTCTGAGCAGGGATTGCTTTGCCACTGTGTCTACAAGAACGCGGCAGTCTTGCCAAACAGGAGTATTGATGCCGAGGCGCTCGTATTCCTTAGTGAAGCGGATCAGGGATGAGATTCGCTTTGCAACAGTTTTGGCCATCTCAATATATTTATCGAGCATGGGATCATGCTGCTTCTTTTTCAGTATTGTAAAGTATCCATCCAGTCCCATCAACTGGTTTAGGATATCGTGGCGAGTGATGCTGAAGAGGAGGTTTAATTTCTTATTAGCCTGCTGCAACGAATCTTCCATTCGTTTGCGGTCGGTGATATCAATAAAAGATTCTATTAGTACATCCTTTCCGTCAAGGTTTGTTCTGATAACACTCTTGAGAATGGGTATTTGTTCCCCTTGGAGATTAAGAAGGACTCGTTCAGAGGAATCAACAATTTGCCCTAGATCAGTGACCGGACATTTACCCAATTCGGCAGGACAGATAAAGCGGTGGCATACCGAGCCCGAAACAGATTCGTTGATCGCCCCAATCATTTCGAGAGCTTTGTGGTTAGCCTCAAGGATACTATGGGTCTGTGCATCGATAATAACAATGCCAAACTGCAACGAGTCGATGATGGTGCGAAACCGGTCCTCTTTCTTCTGCAGCTCTTTATCCTGCGCCATGCTTTATTCTACATCACATTACAGGAAGATTAATTTGATCTATGGCTGAAGTGCGATGTCTTTGTAATTATAAGATGCAAAATAAAGAAATTTTGGAACAGCACATTAAACTAATCTCACTATAACTATCCGTTGATTGTGTAATCCCATATCAAAATTTATAAAAAAGAAGGGATGCAGGAAGCATCCCGGTGTTCGTCCGAATACCTGTTGTAATTACCAGGCTTC
>JAPLKD010000059.1 GCA_026388245.1 Pseudomonadota bacterium
AAAATCGACTGGCAGTTTCTCTTTGTCATAGGCATTTTTGTCGGTTCGCTCATTGCTTCCACCACATCGAAAAGCTTCCGGTGGCAGGCTGTACCGAAGATGTGGGAGGGCCGTTTCGGACCCGATAAAGGGAAAAGGGCTATTGTGGCATTTGCAGGCGGCGCCATTGCCATGTTTGGTGCGCGCCTTGCAGACGGGTGACCGAGTGGTCATGGACTGAGCGGTTCGCTCCAGTTAGCGTTAAGCGGGTATATATCATTAATATGTTTTTTTATCGGTGGTGTTGTTGTCGCCAGCATCCTTTACAGGGGAGGTGACAAAGCATGAGCGAGCTTATCTATGGATTGATAACAGGCGTAGTCTTCGGGTTTCTATTACAGAAAGGGCGCGTTATCCGGTACGACAAACAGATCGGAGCGCTTCGCCTCATTGATATGACCATCGTGAAATTTATGTTTACAACAATACTTGTGGCAATGGTGGGGGTCTACCTCTTAAAAGACCTTGGCATAGCTAAACTCTCTGTAAAGCCAACAGTTCTCGGCGGAAACATTATCGGAGGCCTCATTTTTGGTGTTGGATGGGGCTTGCTCGGTTACTGTCCGGGAACCCAACTCGGCGCCCTTGGTGAAGGAAGGCGGGATGCCGTCTGGGGTATCCTCGGTATGCTTGCCGGCGCTGCCATATTTGCAGAAATGTATCCGGCGCTCAAAAACACCGTGTTGAAGTGGGGAGATTTCGGAAAGATCACCATCCCTCAGATATTGGGAATAAATCACTGGATTGTTATTGTCATCTTTGTTATCGGCGGTGTTTTCATGTTCAGGTGGTTTGAGAAAAGCGGCAAATGAGAAAGGCAGTGAATAGTGAATAGTGAATAGCGGAAAGGAAAAGAGGCACATGAAAATGCTTTAAGATGAGCAGTTAAATGCTGGAGACGAGGGGTCAATTATGAATAATAAAGAAAGACTGGTGGTGATGGGCGGGGTTGCGGCGGGGATGAGCGCAGCGAGCAGTTACAAGCGGATGAAGCCGGATGCCGAGGCCCTTGTGCTGGAGAAGGACTACTTTATATCGTACGGTGCCTGCAGCCTACCGTATTACATATCTGACGATGTGAAAGATTTTAATCAGCTTGTTTCACTCACACCGAAGGTTGCAGAAGAAGAACGTGATATACGGGTTATGCTTCGCCATGAAGCAGTTACAGTTGATTTCAACAAAAAAGAGGTCCGCGTAAAGGATCTTGAAAAGGGTATTGAAACTTCTATCTCCTACGACAAACTGGTCATTGCAACAGGCGGCCTGCCTGTTGTGCCGCCCCTCCCCGGCATCGATTTACAGCATGTCTTTACGATCAGGACACTTGTTGACGGCATAGAGATCAAGAAGTTTATCGATGACTGGGGTTCCTTCCAGGTCTGCGTGGGTTCGCCGGAGTGCCTTTATATCAACCGTTTCGGGGCTGAAAGGCGCGCCATGAAGGCAGTTATTGTGGGCGGCGGATACATAGGGATGGAGATGTGCGAGTCATTGAGAAAAAGGGGCGTTGAAGTCACTGTTATCGAGAAGATGGACCGTGTCCTGGGTACAATGGATACGAGCATTACCGCAATCGTGGAAGAAAAGATAAATGCTGAGGGGGTGAAGCTTTACAGAGAAACATCCGTTGAAGGTTTTAAAGGACAAAGCGGACAAGTGACGAAGGTCATTACCGATAAAGGTGAATTTGAAGCAGATTTTGTGCTGCTGTCCATCGGGGTACGCCCGAACACCAAGCTTGCAAAAGAGGCAGGGGTTGAACTCGGAGCGAACGGGGCCATAAAGGTTGACGAATACCTCCGCACAAACATACCGGATGTCTATGCAGCCGGCGACTGTGCCGAGGCCTTACATAACGTGACAGGGAAAAAGGTGTATATCCCCCTTGGCACTACAGCGAATAAGCAGGGAAGGATCGCCGGAGAGAATGCAGCAGGGGCGAACCATGCATTTGAAGGGGTAGTGGGGACGGCAGTAACAAAGATTTTTGACCTCGAAGTAGCCCGTACAGGTATTACGTCCGTGGAAGCGGAGCGCGAGGGATACAATTATTTTGTTTCTACAGTGAAAGGAAGGTCGAGAAGCAGTGCATACCCGTCAGGTAAACCCATTACCGTCACTTTTGTGGTGGAAAAGGGGACGGGGAAACTGTTGGGGGCGCAGATGGCCGGTGAAGAGGGGGTTGCTCACAGGATTGATACACTCGCTGCCTGCCTGTACGGGAAGATGACCATCGAGGATGTGTCGCGGCTTGACCTCGGTTATGCCCCGCCTTTTGCAACGGTATGGGACCCCATTCTTCTGGCAGCTAATGTAGCCTTGAAGAATCTTTGATCAGTGAATAGCCGTTAGTGAATAGTGAACAGTTAAAAACATTTTATCAAGCACATTGCCATTGCGAACGAAGTGAAGCAATCTCAAGTAGTTGCAGATTCACTGAGAATTGCTGTTTTTCTTTGCATTAAATTTACCAATTAGATAGAATCTGTTTCATAGTTGAGGGGTTAACATAAAGGCAAAGTATGGGATAGTTAAGGGCATCTACGGTGACTTTTCAATCACCCCCCCCGATTGATGGTCATCTGCCTCTCTCTCTCTCTTATGGCACATAAATGATTATTAAATGACCTGAAACATTCCGAGATTGATATTACGACACTCAGGGTTGAGAAAAATAAAAAGATGGATTAAAGAGTTTACAGGAGATGCTATGGACGAACCCATCAAACAGAAACAACGCATAACAGAAATATTAGGTGCAGACAATCTGACTGTTACCTTGGAATCACTGACCCTGTACCGGGACTATCTCAGGAAAAATCTCGATACACCCTGCATCATGACCGGTATTGAAGGCTTTTCATGGGAAGAAAAGTATGTTTTTGGTTATGATGATAAAACAGAGTATGAGGCCCTGAAAAAGAAACAGCCTTCCTATACCGATACCTATGAACTGAAGCGCTTTGAAGACCTAATTGATGAAAATACGGGAATACTGGTTAAGGTGAAACGGGTAAACGACAACCAACGCTTCATCCTTGACCTTGCATCACTGAAAGCGGTAGATGAAACATCAAAGAACTATATGCTTCTTGATGGCTATAGCGTATGGTTAGTCAATTACTGAGATGAAAAGAAAGATATGGACATATGTTCCAACAAAGAAACCGAAAACAAAACCATCAGAATTGACCAAGGTATCGGTGAAGGATAGGCATACATTGCAACCAATTACAAAGGAAACCGTTTCTATGTTGCGGACAATGATCTCTCATCAAAGAAGGTCTTCGCTTTTCTTGGAGTCCTGTATTCCTTGCAGGTGAGTGAGTTGAAAGGATATTTTCCCGTGCTGACGTTGCCTGTAAAAAGATAGGAAGGTTTGGGCTATCGCATATGAATTTTTTTATCGGTATTATTATCCTGATTGGTGTTATCGGCGCTATTTTCGGCATACGAATTATCCGGTCACGGTTTAACCGGGCCAAGAAGGGCCTGGCAAAGCTTGCCGGTGACCTCGGGGCGGAACTCCAAAGGAATGCATTCAAAGGATTTTTCAAAAATATCCCCTATGCGTGCCAGTATCAGGCGGGAAACCGTAATCGACCTTCATCGCTCACAATCGACCTTCATCGCTCTTTCCCTGAAAATCTTGTTATCCGCAGGGAAGGGTGGTTTGACCGTTTTTCCAAAGCCATCAATCTCGCATCGGAAATCCAGACCGGTGATCCCCTCTTTGACAGCACCTTTTATATCGAGTCAGAGAAGGCCCCTTTTATTGAATCTTTCCTGATGGACGGGTCGAAAAGGGAGGTCATATATTCCCTTTTCTCGAAAAACCAGAAGGTAAAAAAGATGATCTTTTCCGGAAATGGTGTTAGCCTCATCATCCTGCCCTTTGTCTTCGATGACGTAAATCCTTCACAGATTGAGGAGATTCTGGGCTGTCTCACCATACTCACCGAAGGACTGCCGGGAGGAACGGACATGACAGCCAGAGGGAGTATACTCACAGGTTCTCCTGTCATCTTCATTTTCGCAGGGGGACTCCTTGGTTTTCTCGGGCTGGCAGCGCTCATCACGGGAAACAATCTCTACTGCCCTGTTGACAACGACATATATGGCGCATCCTTTTCTTATTCGTTGCCACTCCTTTTCACCTTTGTACTCTTCATATATTTTTTCCTGAGGGGAAGCTCCCGGTCTCACAAGGTATTTTTTACTGCCGCTGCTATTTTCACTGTGGCCTTTATCGTCAGCACCATGGGCGGGATGGTCTTCGCTAACGGGTATCTTGATGCAACTGAACCCGTTACCCATAGAGTACAGATCATCGGAAAATACTACAAAACGCACAAAAGTTCCCGTACTTATTACATTACATTCCCATCGTGGACAAAGCCCGGCGAGCCGAACAACATACGGGTAGAGTCAGGATTTTACAGAAGCCTCAGGAGAGGTGAATCGGTCACTATCAGGACCGGCAAGGGATTCCTTGGCTACGAGTGGCTTGCCTCGGTAGGGCTGTCAGAAAAGTCAGATTAAATAATAGGCCTGACAAAGGTAATGTAAAGTAGTGCCCTCTAACGGGTGACCCCACAAAGTACGGTTGAAAAAATCATTCATATCGTGTATCTTAGTAAGCTAAAAATTGTTTTCTGCATTTTTTTGGCAGAAAACAATTTTGTAAACTTACTTATCCCGTTTATCGGGGTTAAGTCATTGCACATGAGGAAATTATGAAAAAAGTTACTTACTACAGCACGAACAATCCCGGTGAAAGGGTTAATTTTGAAACAGCCCTTTTAAAAGGTATGGCCTCAGACTATGGTTTGTATATGGTTGCACGAAATGAAGCACCGGTATTGGATTCAGAGACAATAAAAAACATGCGCACCATGTCTTATGCTGAGATAGCCTTTGAGGTTTTGTTTCCTTATCTCTGGTTTGAGATACCGGCGGAGCAATTGAGGCTGCTGCTCAACGATACATACAGGGAAGATAAAATACCGACTTTAGTGCAGCATGTTATCGGCGGCCCTCACATCATGTGGCTCACGCAGGGGCCTACATACTCTTTTAAAGACTATGCAGCACGATTCTTCGGAAGGGCGCTCAATTATTTTCTTGGGAAGACGTTGTTGTTGCAACGAGCGGGGATACCGGCGGCGCTGTGGCCGATGCCCTCTACGGTTTGGATAGCATTGATAATATTGTATTTTTCCCAAAAGGTTCCATAAGCGATGGCCAGAGAAGACAGATGACGACCCTTGGTGATAACATTTATGCCTTCGAGGTGAATGGCGATTTTGATGTTTGCCAGGCCCTGGCCAAAAATATTCTCGCTGACCAATCGCTTGCCGGAGAAATATTTGGTGACAGGGAGAGATTTACCTCTGCTAACTCAATCAGCCTTGGAAGGTTATTGCCGCAGGCGGTCTATCCTTTTTATGCCTATTCAAGGCTTACCGATGAAAAGGCTGGGGAATTTATTGCCAGCGTGCCTTCGGGGAATTTCGGAGACATGATGGGAACAATCGTTGCAAGGCAGATGGGTCTTCCCGTAAAGAAGATCATATGCGGTGTGAACGAGAATACTGAATTCCCTGATTTTCTTTCAAGCGGTGAATATGTGGTAAGGCCTTCAATTAAATCGCCCTCCTCTGCCATGATTGTCTCCCATCCAAGCAATCTTGCCCGGTTAATAGATTTTTACGGAGGACATCTCTACGATGAGAGAGACCCTTCAAACGGACAGGTAGTAAGACCCGGTATCATCGATAGAATGCCTGATATGGAGAACATGAGAAGGGATATCTTTTCAATAGGGGTTAATAATCCCCTTCACTACGAAACGATGAAATTTGTCTACGAAAAATATGGGGTAATCCTCGATCCCCACGGCGCTGTGGGCTGGAAATCATTGGAGATATTTTTAAACGGGCGTCATGACCAGCCTGCGGTAATCTATGAGACTGCCGACCCTGGTAAGTTCCCGGAAGATGTTGAAAAGGCAATCGGTATTATCCCGGAACTGCCTCCCGGCATGAAAAGACAGGCAAGCCTTAAAGAAAGGATTTACAGCATCGATGCTGCCCCTGAACTTACAACCCGGGGTCTGCAATTGAGCAATGGCCAGGTTGAAGAAGCGAAGGCGAAGATAAGGGAGATATGGAGAGGCAGAAGGTGAGAAGAGCAGAAGGTGAGAAGTTAGGAGAAACAACCGACTTACCTTTTAAGGCCAGGGTTCTTTTGTGCGTTTTATGTGTTGCGGCAATGGTGTCTTTCGTCGTGATGGGCTGCCAGAAAAAAGAACAGACACCGGCGGAACATCAAAGGCTTCAGGTCATTACGACCCTTTTTCCTGTTTATGATTTTACGAGAAATGTGGCAGGCGATAAAGCGAATATTACCCTTCTTCTCCCTCCAGGCGTGGAAGCCCATAGCTTTGAGCCGAAACCGGGTGATATCCTCAGAATAAATTCAGCCGGCCTGTTGATTTATACGGGAAGGTATATGGAGCCCTGGATTGAAAATGTCTTGAAAGGTATTGACAGCAAGAATCTTCTTGTTGTGGATGCCAGCAGAGGGATTACCCTCCGCGAAAGCGGTACTGATATGGATGACCACGGGCATAAAGAGAGGCATGGGCACGGAAAGCTTGATCCCCATATATGGCTTGATGTAACAAATGCACAGGGAATGGTGGATAATATCCTTGAAGGGTTATCCCGGAAGGACCCGGCAAACAGGGATTACTACACGAAAAATGCAGAGGCATACAAGGCAAAGTTGGGTGAAATTGATAAGAAATACAGGGATACCCTTTCATCATGCAAACAGAAGGTCTTTATCCACGGCGGCCATTTTGCCTTCGGTTATCTCGCAAAGAGGTATGACCTGCATTATATGGCGGCCTATAAAGGATCGCCGGACGCAGAACCAACACCAAGACGCATTACTGAACTCAAGAAAATGTTGAAGACCTATGACATAAAGTATATATATTATGAAGAACTTATTACCCCAAGGGTTGCAGAAGTCGTATCAAAGGAGACAGGCGCAGTTTTACTCAAGATTCATGGCGCCCACAATGTGAGTAAAGAGGAAATGGACAAAGGGATCACGTTTCTGAGCATAATGGAAGATAACCTTAAAAGTTTGCAAAAGGGACTTGGATGTCCTTAAACATCGTTTCCGCCGAAAGCCTCTGTTTTCAGTATAATTCCGTTGAGGTGTTGTCTGATATTTCATTTCATCTCGAGGCCGGGGATTATCTCGGGATTGTGGGTCCCAACGGCTCCGGCAAGACAACATTGATAAAGCTGCTCCTCGGCTTTTTCAAACCAGGCAAGGGTACGATATCCCTTTTCGGGTCGAATCCGCTCAGTTTCAGGGACTGGTATAAGGTGGGCTACTTGCCCCAGAAGATCAATGCTTTTAACCCTCATTTTCCTGCAACGGTAAAGGAAATCGTATCGCTGGGATTACTTTCAAGGAAGAAATACCCGAAAAACATTAATAAATCCGATGAGCCGGCTATCAATAGCGCCCTGTCGTTAATGGATGTATCAGATATCAGGGATGAGCTTATCGGGGAACTTTCCGGAGGGCAGCAGCAGAGGGTTCTTATTGCTAAAGCCATGGCTTGTGAACCGGAACTTCTTATACTCGACGAACCGACAACAGCCCTTGATCCTGAGACAAGAGAGAAATTTTTCAGTATTCTTACAACCCTCAATGAGCAGAAAAAGATTACCATTGTTATTATTACACATGATATTGGAACCATTGGAAAGTATGCTTCAAAACTTCTCTATCTCGACAAGAAGGCAATTTTTTACGGGAGCTTTGATGCATTCTGCTCTTCCAATGAAATGTCCGGCTATTTTGGTGAATATTCACAGCACCTGATATGCCACAGACATGATGATAAAGCAGCTCATAGCTGATAGCAATCAAACCCGTTCACAGTTCACAGTTCACGGTGCTTGAAGGCGGAAGTTGGGAAGATAGGAAGTTGCGAAGTTACGAAACGAGGAAGGGGAAATGCGAAATGGAATTCCGGATGCTGGATGCTGGATTAGAATTCAGTCGGCAGGAAGCAGTCGGCAGTTAATGCGAATGCGAGTTAAACTGTGAACCGTGAACTGTGAACTGTGAATAGATTTAGGTGCGCTGAACACTAAAAAGGCAAGAGGTGAAATGGGAGATATTTTCGACTTGCTCAGTCACGGCTTTATCCAGAGGGCGTTGATTGCCGGTTCGTTCATTGCGATTCTGTGCTCAACGCTGGGGGTGTTTCTTGTCCTGAGACGCCTTTCGTTAATCGGGGACGGTCTTGCCCATGTCGCATTCGGGGGTGTTGCCATAGGTCTGCTTTTGAGGTTTTATCCCGTTTACATAGCGATACCCATTGTAATGGCGAGTTCCATAGGGATACTTAAACTGATAGCAAAGGCGCGTCTTTACGGTGATTCTGCCATCGGTATCGTATCTTCCCTCGGTATTGCCATCGGGGTCATTCTTGCAAGCGCTGCCGGGGGATTTAATGTGGACCTCTTCAGTTATCTCTTTGGAAATATCCTTTCCATCAGTACAACGGAAGTGCTCATCTCTATTGTACTTTCCTTAGTGCTTCTTGTTGTCATCCTCTGCTTCTATCATGAGCTTCTCTCGGTAACCTTTGATGAGGAATCGGCCAGTGTGTCCGGGATAAAGACAGAGAGAATGAACATGATGCTTGTCCTGCTCACTGCTGTCACAGTCGTTCTTGCCATGAAAATGGTGGGGGTTATGCTCATATCGGCGCTCCTTGTGCTTCCGCCCGTTACAGCGCTGCAGATGGCGAAGGGTTTTAAATTAACGATTGTCCTGTCTGTTGTGGCGGGTGTCCTCTCTGTTGTTTTGGGAATATTCATCTCCTTTGTCATGGACCTTCCCGCAGGGGCAACTATTGTCATACTTAACTTTCTGTTCTTTATCTCGACACTCGTGTATAAAAATGTAAAGACGGGTATCCGTTAACCGGCATCAGGTTGTTTACTCCGAACTCATAACCCCGAACCCTTTTTATTACCCTCGTGACATTGACAACCCCCCACATGGACATTATATTTAGTTAAAACTAATTTTATTATATTCGGGGAGGATGCAAACATGGCTAAAAAAGTGATAGGGATTGACCTTGGCACCACCAACTCTGTTGTAGCAATTATGGAGGGCGGAGAGCCGAAAATTATCATAAATGAGGAAGGGAGCAGATTAACACCAAGTGTTGTTGCTTTCACCAAAGATGGCGAGATACTGGTCGGCCAGACTGCAAAAAGGCAGGCCATTACAAACCCGGAAAACACGGTTTTTTCTATCAAGAGGTTTGTGGGAAGAAGATTCAGCGAGGTACAGGGAGAGATCAAGACTGTCCCGTATAAGGTTGTAGCAGACCAGGAAGGGAATGTGAGGGTTGAAGTCAGGGGTAAACAGTATACACCACAGGAAATTTCCGCCTTTGTGCTTCAAAAGCTCAGAAAATCCGCGGAGGCTTATCTTGGCCAGACGATAGAAGATGCGGTTATTACGGTTCCTGCATACTTCAACGACTCTCAGAGACAGGCCACAAAAGATGCCGGAAGGATAGCAGGTCTCAACGTTCTCCGTATTATCAATGAGCCCACGGCATCCGCCCTTGCTTACGGACTTGACAAGAAGAAGGATGAGACCATAGCGGTCTATGACTTTGGCGGCGGCACATTCGATATTTCAATCCTCGAAGTGGGTGATAATGTTGTTGAAGTCAAATCAACAAATGGCGATACCCACCTTGGTGGTGACGATATTGACCAGAAGGTTATTGAATGGATTGTCTCTGAGTTTAAGAAGGATCAGGGCATAGACCTCTCAAAAGACCGTATGGCGTTGCAGAGACTCAGAGAGGCAGGGGAAAGGGCAAAGATTGAACTTTCCACGGCAATTGAAACAGAGATAAATCTTCCCTTTATCACTGCCGACAGTGCGGGTCCGAAGCACCTCAACATGAAGCTGAGAAGGGCAGAGCTTGAGCAGCTTGCTGATGATATTATCCAGAGAACCATCGGGCCATGCAAAAGGGCCCTTGAGGATGCAAAACTGAGCAAGGACAAGATAGATGAAGTTGTTCTTGTGGGCGGTTCTACGAGGATACCGAAGGTTCAGGAAGTTGTGAAAGACTTCTTTGGAAGAGAACCCCACAGGGGCGTAAACCCTGACGAGGTTGTGGCGCTCGGTGCAGCGGTACAGGCCGGTGTTTTAGCCGGTGAGGTAAAAGATATGCTGCTTCTCGATGTGACCCCCCTCTCGCTTGGTATCGAGACTTTAGGTGGCGTGATGACGAAGGTTATCGAGAGGAATACCACAATACCCACAAAGAAGAGCCAGATATTCACCACCGCTGAAGACAGTCAGACAACCGTTGAGATCCATGTGCTACAGGGCGAGAGGGAATTAGCCAGAGACAACAGGACACTGGGGAGATTCCAGCTCGTTGGTCTTCCGTCGGCGCCGAGGGGCATTCCACAGATAGAGGTGACATTTGATATAGACGCCAACGGCATACTCCATGTTATGGCAAAAGATATGGCTACCGGAAAGGAACAGAATATCAGGATTACCGCATCAACGGGCCTCAATGAGGAAGAAATAAAGAATATGGTGAAGGATGCTGAATTGCATGCCGAAGAGGATAGAAAGAGAAAACAGGAAATCGAGACGAAAAACCAGCTCGATAATCTTATTTACTCGACAGAAAAGACATTAAATGAAAACAGGGATAAACTGCCGGGTGATGACGCTAAATCCCTGGAAGATGCGTTATCCTCTGGAAGGGATGCATTAAAGAGCGGTGATCCAGACAGGATGAAGAGGGCAATTGATGACCTCACGAAGGCTTCACACAAGCTTGCGGAGACCTTGTATAAGAGAACTGCCGAAACGGGTCCGAAGGGTCCTGACGGACAGGGTGCCGGAGAGCAGGGGGCACAACAGGGAGGCCGTAAAGGCGATGATGACGTTGTGGATGCTGAATTTGAGGATGTGAAGAAATAGGGGGCATTGAATGGTAATTGGTTTTAGAAACGACAAAAGCATTAAAGACAGAATATTTTATCCTGCGGAGCTGCCCATTCTGTCGCTCCGCGGGACCGTTGCATACCCCGACCTTGTTATGCCACTCATCGTTGGCAGAGAGCGCTCAATAAGGCTTATTGATGATGTTATGAACGGGGATAAAATGATCGGGATTATAACCCAGAAAAATCCCGATATAGAGGAACCGGGCATTGAAGACCTTCACACCGTTGGCACTATTGCATCCATTATGAAGATGGTAAAGATGGTTGACGGGAGCCAGCGGATCGTTGTGCAGGGTTTGTCCAGGTTTAAACTTATCGAGTTCAGCCAGAGAGAACCCCATCTGAGGGCGAAAATCCTCCCTATTTTTGAAGATTATCAGAAGGATATAGAGGTAGATGCCATGTATCTCAACCTGAAGAACCTCTATAAAAAAGCTGTGGAAATGGCGCCATATCTCTCGTCTGAGCTATCTCATATTGCAACAAGAGTGGAGCACCCCGGAAACCTGGCAGACCTCATTGCATCTACCATCAACATCAGCACAGTGGAGAAACAGGAGATACTTGAAAAGATTGATTTGAAAGAGAGACTTAAGAAGGTCACTATTTTTCTGAACAGGGAAGTAGAAACCCTTGAATTAAGCAGCAGGATACAGAGCAATGTGAAGGAAGGCATCGACAAGACCCAGAGGGAGTACTATCTGAGAGAGCAGCTGAAGGCTATCCAGAAGGAACTTGGCGAAACAGACGACAAATTTACAGAGATAGACGAGTTGAGGAAGAAGATCATAGAAGCAAACATGCCGCCTGAAGCCCGGAAGGTTGCAGAAAAAGAGCTCGACAGACTTTCCAAAATGAGTACTATGTCAGCAGAATATACTGTTTCACGGACATACCTTGACTGGCTCACGGAAGTGCCATGGTCAATAAATACTGAAGATAATCTCGACATTGAAGCCGCTAATATCATCCTTAATGAAGACCATTATGACCTCGAAAAGGTAAAAAAAAGGATCCTTGAATACCTTGCTGTGAGAAAATTGAAATCGGACATGAAGGGCCCCATCCTCTGTTTTGTCGGGCCGCCTGGGGTTGGTAAAACATCTCTTGGCAAGTCCATCGCCCGGGCACTTGGCAGGAAGTTCATGAGGATATCCTTAGGTGGCATAAGGGATGAGGCGGAGATCAGGGGACACAGAAGAACCTATGTCGGGGCATTGCCCGGGAGAATTATACAGGGTATTAAAAAGACAGGCTCAAATAACCCGGTGTTCATGCTTGACGAGGTAGATAAGATTGGAATGGATTTCAGAGGTGATCCTTCGAGCGCCTTACTCGAGGTATTAGACCCGGAACAGAACTTTTCTTTCAGCGACCATTACCTTGAAGTGCCTTTTGACCTGTCTAAGGTGATGTTTATCGCAACGGCGAACCAGCTTGACCCGGTACCCCCTGCCCTGAGGGACAGGATGGAGGTCCTTGAGTTGCCTGGCTATACCGAAGAGGAAAAGCTTATGATCTCAAGGCAGTTCCTGATCCCGAAGGAGATGATAGAACATGGTTTGAACGAAGATTGGATCGAGTTTGAGGATGAAGCCATTAAGATCGTTATCCGTTCATACACAAGAGAATCAGGGGTAAGAAACCTGGAAAGGGAGATTGCCGCAATATGCCGGGCTGTTGCAAAAAATGTGGCAGAAGGGGATACTGAAAAGAAGGTAGTTACAGCAGGCAGTATCCACGGATACCTCGGACCTATAAAAGTTTTCTCAGAAGTTGCCGAGAGGACAAAATATTCCGGAGTTGCTACCGGACTTGCATGGACACCGACGGGTGGCGATATTCTCTTTATCGAGTCCACAAAGATGAGGGGTAAGGGCGCTCTGTCCCTTACCGGTCAGCTCGGAGATGTGATGAAGGAGTCGGCCCAGGCTGCCCTGAGCTATATACGGAGCAAGTCGGCAGATTATGAGATTGCTGAAGATTTCTTTGAGAAGAACGATATCCATATCCATGTTCCGCAGGGCGGAATACCAAAGGATGGGCCATCTGCAGGTGTAACGATGCTTGTATCGCTTGTTTCTTTACTCACGGACAAGCTTGTGAGGAATGACATTGCAATGACAGGGGAGATAACCCTCAGAGGGCTTGTATTGCCTGTAGGAGGAATAAAGCAGAAGGTGCTGGCAGCAAGGAGGGCAGGTATAAGGAATGTTGTCCTGCCTAAACTGAACGAAAAAGACCTTGAAGAGGTGCCGGAAAGTATCAAGGAAAATATGCAGTTTACATTCATCGAAAAGATGGATGAAGCGATAGGTATTTGTCTCGCTTAGTTATCCTTTACCCCGTATACAAAACGGAAGAGGGCAAAGATAGATTTATGGGTTTTCCCTTTCAGGATCGGTGACCACTCCGCTTTCATCCCTTTTAGGAAGGATTTCTTTCCGATTATTGTTGATGCACCCAGTTCATTTCCATCTCTATCGTAATCTCCTGCAGGGATAACCCTGTACAGATAATTTTCCGAATCCAGCTCCACAAGACAGATGACATTATTGAAGTTTTCGTAGCCCTCTATGGAGAGACCCATGCCCTTTCTTTGCTCTCTGTAGCGGTTAATAGTGCCTTCATTTTTGATAAAAAACATCATCCATGCTGCAGTCCTTTTCGGTATCGCATAATAGTAGTCTACCGATACATAGATGCCGTCTTCATCGGCATTCGGGTCGGTTATATTATCAATATCGCAATAACAGACCAGTTCCTTATCTTCAAAAAGGTGTTTCCAGTTCCACATTTTCTATGCCTCCATATCTATAATAACCAATTTCCAAATTACAAACATACTTCAAATGGCGAAAAAGGTAAATTCAAAAAATTATTATTATGGAGGGGGTATGAAAGGGCCCAGCCTGATGCTGAGCCCTTCAAAAATAAACTATTTCTTTACTGCTTCCTTAAAGACCTTTCCTGCTGCAAATTTTGGTACCTTTTTTGCCGGTATCTTGATAGCCTTTCCTGTCTGTGGATTTCTCCCTTGCCTTGCCTTTCTTTGAGATACAGAGAAGCTACCGAAACCAATAAGTGTTACCTTTTCACCTTTCTTGAGCGATGCCTTGACGGCATCAATAAATGAGCCTAAAGCCTTTGCTGCTGCTGCCTTTGAAATTTTTGCATCCGCTGCAACCTTCCCGATAAGTTCTGCTTTTGTCATGTACGCCCCCTATATAGATTATTAGATTATTGTTTATAAAGCCTTTTTATACAATATATTATTTGTATACTGGATACAAGGGTAATTTAGTAAAATGTTGAAATATTTTTGTGAAAAAAAGCCACGATACGTATAAGGTACCGTGGCGAGCTGGGTGGCATTTCTTTACAGGGGGGGGAAGTGCCGGAACCAGCCTGATATATTATACAACATAATTATATATTTTGTCTCTCATATTTTAATTTATGTTCCATCTACTGACTACTGTCTTCTGACTTCTGTCTTTATTGGTGCCGAAGGCGGGAATCGAACCCGCATGAGGTTGCCCTCACCGGATTTTGAGTCCGGCGCGTCTGCCTGTTCCACCACTCCGGCATGTATGCTCTTATTTACCATATTGCATTGCTGATTTAAATAAAAAAAGGGAGGCGTTTTCGCCTCCCTTTTTAATACTGTTTTGTTGGATCTTAGAAGAAGTAATATGCGCCGATTCTTACAGCCTGTATAGAACCCTTGCTATCCCCTGCTACACCAGGGACGACGCTGGTATTGACTTGTGCATAACCTGTGGTTATGTAAGTATATTCGATACCCAGCCTGACAGCGGGATTCACGTCATAAAAAACGTTGGCTACATAGTTCTGTAGGGTTACAAGATTGCCAGCGTTGGCCTGAATATTAGAGTATGCGTCGCTTAATTTGTTCTGCTGGAATCCATAGAGGAAGTTTGCGGATACTGAGTCGGTAAAGTAATAATTAAGCTGCATCCATCCACCATAAGTCAGAGGATATACAGGTTGAATCGAACCGTTTCCAGCTGCAGCTAATGCTGCACCATTTCCTATTCCAAGAGCTACGTTATTCTGGTTATATGCACCGCTTCCAATACCAGTGCCCGGATATGCAGGAAGCATGTCACCAAGGCCCTGCCCTGTGAAGGCATTGCCGGTGAACCCGAGAGCCCCGGCTTTGTTGCCTTTCTTCTCAGGAATGATCGGTATATAGCCCCAGAAGGATGATCCCCACTTTGTTATATTTGTGGAGCTGTATGATGTCGTTCCAACAGGTGTACCCCAATCCTGGTATGTCACTTTCTCCTGCCCTATCATACCGCCCAAACCGAACTGAAGGTTCCATGGACCGATTTTACCGCATGCATCCGATGAATACACAAATTCGAGGGAGGTATCCGGGACAAGGGCTCTTGTCCTGTCCATTATGCTATTCTGAGTAAGGCCGACGGGCATGCTGGCCGCAGAAAAGTTTGCGCCTGAGTTGCCAACCAGTTCCTGATACGGTGCGGAAAGGGCAAACTGAAACCTGAAGTTTTTCGCAAGTTTCTGCGTTAACCTGACTTGAGGAGTCCTCGTTGCACCTTTCATGAAGTGGTTCTCAGAGAATGCCAGCATATTAAAGGACGGGATCAAACCCCATGCCTGCCAGGTGTGGCCGATAAGGAGTTTTGTATTGACCCAATTGAAATCCATGAATGCATGCCTTAAGGTGAATGTACCATAGTTCGCAGATGAACCGGCAACGCCTCTAAAATCACCTTCGATGAATGCACCTGTCTTTGCGCCCCATGCATCAGGGCCCTTGACAAGAATGTTCAATCTTGTCTCACCATCTGCCCAGCTAACGTTTCCGAATTCATCATTAATCTGCTGTTGGGCGCTCGTTGATGCCCTATTTGGCACCCTGTAATCCTGGCCTTGCGTTTGTGTTGAGTAACCCACATCAAACTTTACATAACCACCGATTGTTACATCATACCTGCTCGTTACGCTCCCTGCATATGTAATTGCAGGAATTGCAAGAAACAGAGCAAGCATTACAACGATAACCTTTTTCATTCTTGCCTCCTTTTTAGTTTTGTTCTTAGGTATTAAAGCCAAACCCACCTCCTTTATTAAAGCTTTTTAATTATATAGCAGCGTATTCAAAAGTTGTCAAGTAAAAAATTAAAATATTTTAATAAAAAGTGAAATAAAACCGTTAGGACGGTTTTTTATATTGCATACAATAATCTTAATGATATAATAGAAAAATAAAGTTAAACATAATGTGATGACAACGAAAACCGTAAAAGGGCATGTAAATTTCACCAATAACGATCAGATAAATGCATTGCTGAACAGACTGGTATCTGACGTAAGGGAATTCACCGAAAACCAGCTTGAACATATCAAAAAATTAACCAGGATAGGCGTGGCCCTGTCAGCAGAGAAGAACATCGGCAGGCTCTTCGAAATGATTGTGGACGAGGCGAGGGAATTTACCCATGCCGACGGGGGCACCCTTTACATTATGTCCGATGATGAGCAGGAGTTGCGGTTTGCTATCGTTCAGAATGATACCCTGAATATCAGAATGGGTGGCACTAGCGGGGAGATTGCCTGGAAACCGGTAAGCTTAAAAAATCCCGACGGCAGCCCGAACCACTCGAATGTCTCCGCCTATGCTGCTATTTCAGGCGATGTGGTGAATATTCCCGATGTGTACGATGCAGAAGGTTTTAATTTTGAGGGTACCAGGAAATTTGATGCTACAACAGGATACCGCTCCAAATCGATGCTTGTTGTGCCTATGAGGAACCACGAACAGGACATCATAGGTGTCCTTCAATTACTGAATGCCATGGACATGGTATCAAATGAATCGATTCCCTTCTCCGACGAGAGCCAGGAGATGACAGAGTCCCTGACATCCCAGGCTGCAGTGGCGCTTACCAATAACCGCCTTATCCAGGACCTCGAAAACCTTTTGGAATCCTTTATTACATCGATTGCTACCGCCATTGACGAAAAATCGCCCTATACAGGCGGTCATGTCCGGCGTGTTGCAGAGCTCACCATGACTATCGTGAAGAAAATCAATAAATCAAAGGAAGGCTTTTACGCAGATGTTTTTTTTAATGAAGACCAGATGCGGGAAATCCGTATTGCGGCATGGCTTCACGATGTAGGCAAGATCACAACCCCTGAATATGTCGTTGATAAATCAACGAAGCTTGAAACGATCTGTGACAGGATTGAACTTCTGAAAACCCGTTTCGAGGTGCTGAAGAGGGATCGTGAGATCGAACTGCTGAGGGCAGGGATTGTTGCAGGAAATATCCCGGTGCGACAGGGCACAAACGGAAATGATGAGAATTTTAATAAGATGCTCGAAGATGATTTGAATTTCCTTATAATGGCCAATGTTGGTTCTGAATTTATGGGGGGAGAGAAGATAGAAAGGCTTAAGAACATTGCACAGAGGCGATGGACCGTTGATGGAAAAGAGGCCTCCATTCTTACCGATAATGAGATTTCCAACCTGAGTATTCAGCGGGGCACCCTCACCGACGATGAAAGGGATATTATCAATAACCATGCAACGGTTACTTATAAGATGCTTTCACAATTGCCGTTTCCAAAAAAACTGCGAAATGTTTCTCAATATGCTGCGGCTCACCATGAAAAGCCTAATGGTTCAGGGTATCCACTCGGATTAAAAGGGGACCAGCTTTCCCTCCAGTCCCGTATCCTTGGCCTGGCCGATGTCTTTGAGGCCTTAACCGCAAAAGACAGGCCATACAAAAAAGGGAAGACCCTTTCTGAAGTCATTAAGATTATGGGATTTATGGTAAAAGACGGGCACATTGACGGAGAACTTTTTGATTTTTTCATAAAAGAACGTATCCACCTGAAATACGCCAGAGACGAGCTTGCACCGCAGCAGATAGATATCGATCTATACTAATTCG
Source organism: Pseudomonadota bacterium (assembly GCA_026388245.1). Taxonomy (GTDB): domain Bacteria; phylum Desulfobacterota; class Syntrophorhabdia; order Syntrophorhabdales; family Syntrophorhabdaceae; genus MWEV01. Next base: position 18,107 of record JAPLKD010000059.1, read on the forward strand.
CCTTCATTCATAGACCCGTGTTCTCTGAGAAAGAAGGTCAATCCGCTTACCAGTACCATGAGGACACCTAATATAAATATCCCCAGGCGAAAGCTCACGAGGTCACCGGAAAAGCCGAGGAAATACGGTATTATACCAAGGCCGAAGATGACGCCGAGGGTAACGATTAACCCTGTTGCCATCCCCCTCTGATCCTGGTCAAAGGCACGCGATATCGATACAAGCCTGACCGGAAAAAATCCCCCTACTACACTTGCCTGCAGGAAAAGGAAGACCTCTAAAAACCTTATGTCCTTATATGCGAGGAACATTGTAAACACCCCGGTAATAGATACAAGAAAGAACATTGTTTTTTTTCAGACTGAACCTGTCAATGACAAAGCCTGACATTATGGCAACAAAGACACCCCCGAGCCGTGATATGCCGAATATTTTGTTTGCATAGCCGATATCAAGCGATAATTTTTTGGTGAGGTAGAGGGGGACGACAAAATATACACCGAGGTTTGCACCTGCGTCGAATATCCAGATTGCCCCCATAAGCCAGAGCGTTTTACTTTTAACGAGGTCTCCGAGGATATTCCCCTTTTTCGCCTGAATCTTTACCTCCTGAATGGTAATTGCAAATACGACTATGGATATGATGAAAACAATACCGAACATATAAAATATCTGCCTCCACTGGAGAAACCGGAGGAAAAAGAGCGCAATGAATGGTACGGAAAAAATGCTTATAGACGCAGCAGAGTCATGGATGGCAATGGCCCTCCCCCATGTCTTTTCATTATAATATTCTGTTATGAGGGGTATTATGGAAGCAGGTAGATCCCGGTGGAGAGTCCCAGCACAAAGGTTGAAAGTGAAAGAAGGGAGAATGTTTTAATAGAAGGGAGAATAAAGAATACAACTGCCGATACGAGCAGGGAGACAATGATAGACCCCTTATAACCGAACAGGCCGGAAAGCATGCCTGAAAAGAAAAGGGAAATTCCATACCCCAGGGAGGTAAAAACGTAGAGACTGCTCGACTTTGCATGGCTTATCAGAAATTCATCTTAGATCAAGGGCACATAATAGGCGCAAAAAATAGTGCGCACGCTGAAGTTCATAAACCATATGAACCAGAGGAACATGAGGAGAAGAAAGGCCTTTCCTTTAATGTTTCCATACCTTTCCATGGTTACCAATGTAACCTTAATGATACCGGAATTCAACGAATTATTGAGAAATACGGGACGAGTGTGGTATAAAGGCAGTGAATAGTGATGAAGGCAGTGAATGGTGAAAAAGGCTGAAGGCTGAAGGTAAGGAAGGCTGAAGGTTATTTTATATTGTACTTTAATTATTGGAGGAGTATCTAAATATGAACATTCCCGTAATCAACTTAAAGGCTCAGTTCAAAAAGGTTAAGAAGGATGTATTCAAAGGTCTGCAGGAGATTCTCACAGAGCAAAGGCTCATCCTCGGGAAATACTGTAATCTGCTTGAAAGCACTATTTCAGAATATACCGGGGTGCCCCATGCAATATCATGCGCAAACGGGACAGATGCGCTCATCCTTTCCCTTATGGCCCTTGGTATAAAAAACGGGGATGAGGTCATTACAACCCCTTATACATTTTTTTCAACAGCGAGCTCTATAGCCCTTATCAATGCAAAACCGGTTTTTGTTGATGTGCAGGAACATGACCTCAATATAAACCCGGAACTTATCGAAAAGGCGATTACGCCTAAGACAAAGGCGATTATTGTTGTGCACCTTTTTGGAAAACTCTGCGATATGAATGCTGTGTGCAGGATAGCGGAAAGGCACGGGATACCCGTTGTTGAAGACATGGCACAGTCTCTTGGTGCCAGGAAAGGCGGCGGGATGTCGGGAAGTTTCGGGGACATTGCGGCCTTAAGCTTTTATCCAACGAAAAATCTTGGCGGCATCGGTGAGGGTGGTATGGTGCTCACAAAAAGGAAGGATTTAGGCGAGAAGGTCAGAAAATTAAGGGTGCACGGCATGGATAACACCCCGTATCACCACGAAATGATAGGGTTTAACAGCAGGCTCGATGAAATAAAGGCTTGTGCCCTTATGGCAAAGTTCCCCCACCTTGAGTCATGGAACATGAAAAGGATCGAAAATGCAAAGCATTACAATAAAAGGCTGAAGGGGCTTCCCATTATCTTTCCGAATGTGGGCGATGATGGTTCACACATTGTCCATCAGTATGTGATTCGCTTGAAAGAAAGGGACGGACTTCAGGGTTTCCTCAAGGAAAAGGGGATACAGACGGGGATATACTATCCCGTCCCCTTACACCTGCAGGAATGCTTCTCATCGCTGGGGTATAAAAAGGGTTCCTTTCCCGTTGCAGAAGAGGCGGCGCTCACGAGTCTTGCCCTCCCCGCATACCCTGAATTAACAAAGGCAGAAAAAGCATATATCGTGGAATCTGTCAGAAGCTTTTTGATGAGCCCTCTCTGACAATTCCTTGATCTCGTATTCCGCCACACCGAATGAGAAAACTCAGGAAACCCCATGTTTTCGTAACTATTTTAAATAGTTAGAGCTAAATTTTAAAAACAGGAAAAGGGCATTTGTTTTTGATTGTTCGATATGATATTCTTTGATTTGGATGGGCAATATACATATCACCATAAAGCTCTTTGCCATGTTGCGGGAAGGGCGTTTTGACACAAAAATCGGCGAGTTTCCTGTTGGTACAATGGTGTGCGAGATTATTCAGCAGCTTGGCATACCCGAAAAAGAAGTAACGCTGATCTTCATTAATGGCCGCCACAGACAACCGAATACACGGCTTATGGACGGTGACACCGTTGCCCTTTTTCCACCGGTGGGAGGAGGGTAGTGTAAAGGTGAAAGGTGAAAGGTGAAATGAGAAGTGCGAAAGGTGAAAGGTGAAAGGTGAAGAGAAACAATATAAGGGCGTGAGGGGGTGGCTTTTGCTTTTGTGCATTAATCTCACAATCCTTGACCCGTTTGCCATGCTCTTTAACCTTGTTTCAATAACGCATCTCACAAAACCCAACTTTGACACTTCCCCGCCGCTTTTACATCTGGTTCTCATCGGCGGGACGTGCAGTCTCGCCTTGATGGTTTTCAGTGTCTATGCAGGGATATCGCTCTGGAAAGTACTCCCCAATGCAATATCTACTGTGAAAAAATATTTCTTTGCCGTCTTTTTTTATTCCTTATTTTCTACGTTGCTTCCTTCTCTGGTAGGCCTGCCGGAAAAGGCACAGGCTGACTTTGCAGCAAATACTGCGCTGAACAGTCTCATCACAGCATTGTATGTTGCCGCATGGTTTGTCTATTTAAACAGGTCCAGGCGGGTAAAGACCACATATGAATCGGCAAAGACCGCAAAATGAATAATTCCCAATAAAGGAACATGTTGTTGAACGATGCATAGCATTTTCTATATTCTTAATTCTAAATTCTAAATTCATAATTGCCTTTAAACCCCCCATCCCCCGGAAACAGTGATGGTTGTTCCCGTTATGAATGATGCATCGTCTGATGCGAGAAATGCAACAACCCTTGCAATCTCTTCAGGTTCTCCAATCCGCCCCAGCATGGTTTCCCGGATAATAGGCTCCTTATACTTGTCGGACATTTTGATAATGGGAGGAGTTCGGATGAGTCCGGGCACAATGGCGTTGACGGTCACCCCGTCCGTCCCACCTTCCCGTGCCGCAGTCTTTGTCAACCCAAGGACTGCATACTTTGCCGTAGCGTAGGCTGCTTCCCCTTTTGCCCCTAAAATCCCATATACAGAGCTGATGTTGATGATCCTGCCCCATCCGGCTGAACACATTTCCGGTAAGAGCCACTTAATAAGGAGAAAGGGGACGCCAACATGTATCCCCATTACAGCATTAAATGCATCTTTGTCAATTTTTGCTGTTACTCCGGGCCGGTCGAAACCGGCATTGTTTATAAGGATGTCGATTGATTCTTCGTTTTTAAACTCTTCAATGAGCCTTTGAAGTTGTGCAGTATGGGTAAGGTCTATGATCCGGGCAATCACGTTGCCCCATTGTGAAGCTATCTTTTCTGCAACGCGGGGAAGGGTTTCCCTGTTTTTATCCAGTAGGATGAGTCTTGCCCCCCTCTCTGCAAAAACTTCTGCGCAGGCCTGCCCGATGCCCTGACCCGCCCCCGTAATCAATGCTGTATGACCGCTCAAATTCATATTATCCTCCTCAAAAGCATAATCAAATTTTATTGCCAGTGGGAATCTATTTATTTTACCTGCCTGGCGTTCTCGGAAACCATAACACCGAATCCGGTTATTAAAATAGCATGAATTTGTCAATAAAGATCTCCAGAAAAGGGTAAGCTATCAATTTTGATTGGGTTGTTTGATGATGTGGAACTAATTTAATGGTCGGGGCGACTGGATTCGAACCAGCGGCTTCTTGCTCCCAAAGCAAGCGCGCTAAACCATGCTGCGCCACGCCCCGAACGCTATAACATAACACACTTATAAGGAATTTTGCAACACTTCTCAAAAAACAAAAAAGGTTTTGGAAAAACCCAAAACCTTTAATTTCATTGGTTGCGGGGACCGGATTTGAACCAGTGACCTTCGGGTTATGAGCCCGACGAGCTACCAAACTGCTCCACCCCGCTGTTTAATGTGTGCTTAAGATATACTGAAAAATTATATGAAGTCAATAATATTGTGACAGGGGCGGCAATAATATTGACATATAAAGTAAAATAGTATAATAAATATTGTTTTTTACCCCAATCTTGTACTATAATAAACGTTTGTGCTGGTGTAGCTCAATCGGCAGAGCAGCTGATTTGTAATCAGCAGGTTGCGGGTTCGAGTCCCATCACCAGCTCCACGGAGAGGTTCCCGAGCGGCCAAAGGGGGCAGACTGTAAATCTGTTGGCTCAGCCTTCGGAGGTTCGATTCCTCCCCTCTCCACCATTTGCAAGTTTTGTTTTGCAAAATTTGTAGTTTTAAGTTATGAGTTTTAAGTTTAAAATGTGCACAATGCGAATAACTAAAAACCCAACACTCATAACTCACAATTGAAGTTAAAGGATGCGGGAGTAGCTCAGCTGGTTAGAGCATCAGCCTTCCAAGCTGAGGGTCGCGGGTTCGATTCCCGTTTCCCGCTCCAAAAAACGTAGCGGGTTAAATCGGTGCCCGCTCCAAAAAACAGAGCGGGTTGAAGCATGGCTTGCTCTAAAGGCCCGCGTAGCTCAGTCGGAAGAGCACTTCCTTGGTAAGGAAGTGGTCACCGGTTCAATTCCGGTCGTGGGCTCCATAAATTTTTAAACGGAGGTCCTCTATGGCTAAGAAAAAGTTTGTAAGAACCAAACCCCACGTGAATATAGGAACTATTGGACACATAGATCACGGCAAGACCACCCTCACCTCTGCCATTACCAGGTGTCTGGCCAATAAAGGGTTTGCCA
>JAPLKD010000235.1 GCA_026388245.1 Pseudomonadota bacterium
GGGAGGTCGCGAGATCAGAACCTGGGGTTGGCAGGAAGTCTGCAAGTATATCTGGGGGCCTCCCTTCTGGACAGTGGATGTATACGTGATGATGAGCAAGAAGAAATGGGATGCCCTTGATCCTGCCCAGCGAGATGTCCTGACCAAGATCATGGTGGAATATGAGCATAAGACCCATGATGCCCAGATCAAGGGGCAGGCCGACATTACAAAAGAATTAATGGCCCAGGGCATGAAAGAGACCAAGTTTTCCCCTGCCGATGAAAAGTGGTATATCGACATGGCCTATACGGAGGGCTGGAAGGCTGCCTTGGAGAAATCTCAGAAAGTGAAGGAACTGCAGCCCCTGGTATCCAAATAAAGCAAGAAGGATGATGGTGGGTCGCCGAAGGGTGCGTATGCATCATAGCTCCCTTCGGCCCCTCGCTCTTCCCAAAATGGAGGAAGGTAATGAAACAAGCGATCTCGGGTTTGGTGCATGTGTATAATTTTGTTCGCGATGGCCTCGCCGTCATTAGCGGGTTGCTGGTCGTCGCCATGGTCATCTATGTGACATTATCGGTTGTACTGCGGTACACGCCGTACCCTATAGGGTGGTCATTAGAGGCGGCCGAATACAGTCTCATCATCCTCACCTTTTTCAGCGCAGGGTGGCTCTTAAAGAATCGGGGGCACACGAGGATTGACATCCTCTTAGATTTGATAAAAAATAGCCGGACCAGGTCTATCGTTGAGGGGATTCTCTACATAATTACAACAGCCATTACCTTGTTTCTGTTGATCTTAAGCGTCGTCGTCACCTGTGAATCTTACTTATCGGGAGACCTTCAGGTCAAAGTGTACAGCTTTCCCAAATGGATGCTCTGTGCAATCATCCCCATCGGCTTTTTTTTCCTTTTCATCGAATCTGTAAAACTAGCCTACTACTACTTTAAAGAGGCGAACAAGAAATAGATCTATTAGGGGCTGTATATCAAACATAGGAGGGGTTTATGGAGTGGCAATTTCTGCTGTTGGTTATCGGAGGTATATTATTTCTTACCCTGTTGTCCGGGCTCCCCATATTCGTTGCCTTTTTAATCGTTGACACCGTAGGTATCCTGCTTTTTATGGGTGGTCTGGCCGGTATAGATTCACTGGTCAGGAGCATGTTCGATTCGATCGGTATATTCACGTTAAGCCCCGTCGTTCTGTTCACCATCATGGGGGAGGCTATCTTCCGGTCAGGCATGGCCAGTAATGCCCTCGACGTGTTGGAGAGGATAATGCTCCGCATCCCCGGGAGGTTGAGTGTCGTTGCAGTCAGCGCAGGCGCCATCTTTGCAACGCTGAGCGGTTCGGCCCTTGGATCCTGTGCCATGCTCGGCTCCCTGCTGGTGCCCGATATGGAGAAACGGGGCTATTCCAAATCGCTCTCCATGGGACCCATTATGGCAGGCGGCATGCTCGCCGTCATCATCCCGCCCAGCACCCTCGCCGTCATCCTGGGGGCTCAGGGGGGCATATCGGTGGGGAAGCTCCTGCTTGCCGGTTTCGTCCCGGGGTTTATTCTGGCCGCGCTTTATCTCACCTATATCATTATTACCTGTGTGCGCAATCCATCCCTGGCTCCCATGGGGGAAACGGCCACGTACAGAACGAACCTCGGTAGGGATTTCCTGATCTATGTAGTGCCATTGGGGGCGATTGTCCTTGCTGTACTCGGGAGTATCTTCACCGGTGTGGCAACACCGACCGAGGCTTCCGCCCTGGGCGCCACGGTCAGTTTCATTCTGGCGGCCTGTTATGGAAGACTCACCAAGGAAATGGTGATCAAATCGGCTACCAGTACCCTCGCCATTTCCACGATGATCCTCATGATTGTCGGCGGTTCCGTTGCCTTCAGCCAGCTTTTGAGTTTCACGGGCATTGTCAGGGGTATCGTTGAATTGGTAACGAATCTAAGCGTTCCTCCTGTCGTCGTTGTTGCTCTCATGCAGGTTATGCTGATTATCATGGGATGCTTCATAGACCAGATCGCTATGATCATGATTGCTGTTCCCATATTCATGCCCATCAGTGCCGCCCTGGGTTTTGATAGCGTATGGATGGGATTATTGATGCTCATCAGCATCTCTCTGGGTCTCTTAACCCCTCCCTTTGGCCTGCTGCTTTTCATCATGAAGGGAAATGCCCCCAAGGGGATCACAATGCTCGATGTTTATCGGTCGGCTATGCCCTATATTATCCTGACCTTTATAGGATTAGCCCTGTTCATCATCTTTCCCGGCATTGCGACCTGGCTTCCTCGCCACATGTAAGCCGGCAAAGGGAAAAGTAATGAGTACAAAACCAACATCATTGACATGGCCCGGTAAGATCGGAACAATGGAGCTGAAGAACAGACTGGTCATACCGGCCATGTGTACCAATTATACCTTCCAGGGCCATTTTACAGATCAGGCCGTCCATTACTATGGCCTGAGGGCCAAAGGGGGAGCCGGTTTGATGATTCTGGAGGGGGCCGCCATTGATTATCCAGGCGCCAGAGCGATTCTCAATAGCGCTATCTCAGATGACCGGTATATTCCTACATTAAGGAAGTTAACGGATGAGGTCCATCGACATGAAACGAAGATCGCCTTTCAGATCATGCATGCCGGAAGGCAGACCAGCATAGCCGTCAGCGGTTCTCAGCCTGTCTCCTGCTCCGGGGCGGCCAGCACCCAACTCCTGTATGATCCGCCTCGCGAACTGACCCTCTACGAATGCAGAAATATCATCAAGCGCTTCGGTGAAGCGGCGGTGAGAGTCAAGAAGGCGGGCTTTGATGCCGTGGAGGTTCACTGCGCCCATGGCTACCTCCTGAGCGCTTTTTTCTCCTCCACGCTCAATACAAGGACAGATGAATATGGCGGATTGGAGGGAGGGATTAAGCTCTCCTGTGAGATTGTTCAGGAGATAAAACAGCAATGCGGCCATGACTACCCCGTCCTTTGCCGCATTAACGGGGACGACTATGCTCCGTCCGGTGGAGTGACAGCCATTGATTCCAGAATGATATCGGTTGCCCTCGAAAAGGCTGGCGCAGATTGCATCAATATTTCTGCCGGTCTCAGGGAGTCGGATCACCGCCTCCATGACCAGACCATGGCTTCACCCCGTGGTTCCTGGGTCTACATGGCTGAGGGGATCAGGAAGACTGTCAACATCCCTGTGATGGTAGCCAAAAGAATTGATGAAGATATGGTGGAAAAGATTGTTGCCGGGGGACAGGCAGATTTTGTCTGCATTGGAAGGCCCCATATCACAGACCCCGATTACGGCAATAAACTATTGGAAGGACGGGCAGAAGAGATACTGCCCTGCATCTGGTGTGCCCAGGGATGTTTTGATGTCCTGTGGATGCTTTCTCCAACCACCTGCCTTGTAAACCCCGCTGCCGGCCGGATGGATGAGGTACCTATCGACGATTTAGGGAAAGCCTCCACAAAGAAAAAGGTGCTCGTAGCCGGAGGAGGCCCTGCCGGATGCGAAGCAGCCCTGGTCGCAGCCAAAAGGGGCCACGATGTGACGCTCTATGAGAAAGATAATCGTCTCGGCGGGGCATATCGATTGGCCACTGTATCCCCTTCAAAGATGGAGGTAGAACGTCTTTTTTCATACTTTGAGCGGGCACTTCCTAAGGCAGGCGTCAAGGTCCTTCTGGAGACAGAGGCGACTGCTGAATTGATGAAGAGGGAGAAACCCGATGTAGCTTTTGTCGCCGTGGGTACCTGTCCCACCATTCCGAAAAAAATCCCGGGGGTGCAAGGACCCAATGTGGTCCCTGTGGGCGATGTCATGAATGGTCAGGCTCTGATAGGCAACAGGATTGTTATCTGGACATGCAGCTACCATTGCTCTTTCTCCTGTAAAGCCACCATAGCTCCTATAGACGGCGATGTCACAAATATGCATTCTACTTACTCCTATGCTTGCCGGGCGGGATATGCTGCCGTTGATGCCGCTGAATATCTGGCATCGCTGGGCAAGCTGGTGAACATCGTAACGGAGAGAAACGCTCTGGTGCCCGGCATGGGTTTTACGTCTCGAGGATACCTGCTGAAACGATTCTTTCAGGCCAATATTCGGGTTTGCAGCAGCGCTAAGGTAAAGGAGATCAATGACCGGGGTATCCTTCTTGAGAAAGCGGGCATTACCTTCCTCCTCGATGCCGATACCGTCATCATCAGTGTCGGTGAAACATTGCGAGATGATCTTGCCGGGGACTTAAAAGATCAGATCCCTGAGGTTTACACCATAGGGGATTGCCATAAAATAGGCAATGCCCTGACCGCCATCCAATCTGCCTATAATAAAGCAATAAGGATTTAGAGGGAATAATTGTTCAATGCTTTGATATGAATGGCAAAGAAGCTGCCGGAAAACCGGAGGTATTAGATTCGAGGATTTAGGGGAGGTAGATCGATGAAGAAAGATGTATTTGAGTCGTTAAAGGAAGAAATCAAAAAGGAGCCTTATGCTAATCATATGGGCATCAGTCTGCTGGACATTGGTCCCGGTTATGCGGTAATGGAGACAAGGTATTCAGAGAAAATGACAAATTTCAACGGCGTAATTCACGGTGGGGCCATCTTTTCTCTTATCGATGAAGCCTTCAGTATCGCATCAAACTCTCATGGCACCGTTGCCCTTGCCTTAAACCTCAATGTTACCTTTCTTGCATCTCCTGCAATTAATTCGCTTCTTGTCGTCGAAGCGAAGGAAGAAAGCCGGAGCAAACGCATTGCAACCTACCGCATCGAGGTTGTGCAGAAAGATGAGAATGGAGATCGGAAAATAGCTGCTTGCCAGGCTGTCGTTTACCGAAAGGATCAAAGGTTAGCCTTTCTGGAAGAGGAAACTGCATGAGTCTGCGGTAGTACTTTCTTCACAGGCAATGAGGTGTTTACGAAAGGTAAATTAGACAGAAAAGGTTATATCTCAATTTTCTCTATACTTTCGGCACTCTTTGTTCTTTCAATGTTTTATCGTGTCGCAAATGCCGTAATTGCCCCCAGTCTCATTGAAGAGTTTCACATAAATGCGGAAGAACTCGGGATACTTGGGGGAGCCTTCTTCTACGCTTTCGCCTTGCTCCAGATACCCTTGGGTCCTTTGCTTGACAGGGTAAGCCCACGTATCATAATGACCACTTTCTCCCTGGCTGGAGCAGCAGGGGCGGTAATCTTTGCCATTTCTCAATCATTCGGCTTAGCCTTGGCAGGAAGGGCCCTTATGGGAGCAGGGATGGCTGCCATGCTCATGGGTTCCTTGAAGATCTTCACCTTGAGACTGCCGCGGGAGAAATTTGCCAGCTTTGCCGGCCTCATTATCTCCTTTGGTACCCTGGGCAATATCCTGGCCGCATCACCTTTTGCCTATCTTGCCTCACTCATAGGCTGGAGGACGACTCTCATTGCCGCAGCCATTGTCACACTAATACTTGCGTTATTAGCCTTCTGGATTCTTGGGGATGAAAAGGGAGAGGTGGACAGCGACGATGTGCTGACCGCCTCCGGACAAAAGATAGGGATTCTTGAAACGGCAAGAATTGTATTCAGCTCCATCTCCTTCTGGCAAATAGCAGCCCCTGCCTTTTGCAGATACGGGACCTTCGTGAGCCTTCAGGGGCTGTGGTTAGGCCTTTATCTGATGGACATTGAGGGGTATTCACCTATTCGAACCGGCAATGTGCTAATCATGCTGGCTGTTGGAATGATTGCGGGAAGTCCTTGCGCAGGTTGGCTCTATGATCGGATATTTCATTCAAGGAAAAGTATTATTTTGTTGAGCTTGATTCTCTTTTGCCTCAGCTTGTTACCTTTGGTCGGGGTTATTAAAATCGGGCACACTTTTCTTTATGGCATAATCTGCTTTGTTATCGGTTTTTTCAGTGGTTTTGGAATGTTACTCTATTCGCATGTAAAGGAGATTTTTCCTTCCAACCTCTCAGGTACCGCAATGGCATGGGTAAACTTTTTCACTATTGCCGGAGGGGCATTTTTTACACAACTGATGGGCAGAATCATAGAATATTTTCCTCATACCGGTCAATCTTATCCACCGGGCGCCTACCATCTCTCCTTCCTTCTCTGCTTCGTTTGTATGGGAGCAAGCATAATATTTTACGCTTTTTGCAAGGAAAAATAGAAGGATGCCGACCTGCGCTACGATCTGCCGTAATCGAAAATGATAGCAAATACAAGCAGCTATAAATTATACAAATATATATTGACAAAAGCCTGAGTAGTTGCTATATGTTTTTTAGTAAACATTAATATGTATAAATGTATAACATATAGACAGGCAGACAAATATGTTCAATAATATTAAACAAAAAAGGGTTTTTGAGCAAATTGTAGATGAGATTAAGAATGCTATTGAGACGGATAAGCTAAAGCCGGGTGACAAACTGCCCCCCGAAATGGAATTGGCCAAAATCTTTGGGGTTAGCAGGGTTACGGTAAGAGAAGCCTTACGAATTTTGGAATTATCAGGCATTATCTTAATAAGGCAGGGGACCAAGGGTGGAGCTTTTATAATAAAAATGGATGCCCCCCAAAAATTGAAGGAATGCTTATCCGATCACCTGAAGCTCGGAAACATCACCATTGGCCAACTCACAGAAGCGAGGTTTTGGATCGAATCGATTGTCATCGATATAATCGGCCAAAAGGCAACAAAGAAGGATTTTGGTTTGTTGAGAGAGTCAATTCAAAGGGCGGAAAAACTTTTCCGGGAAGGAAAAGAAGGGGAAAAAATTGATGAGAACTGGAACTTCCATATTATACTAGTCAAAATATCAAGAAACCTTATCCTTATCGATACCCTGACCTCTATAATCGAGTTGATGCGGTATATGATGCTCAAGATAAAAACCGACAGGAAGATAACTGAAAATGCATTCAAAGCCCATAAAGAAATCGTGGGCCTTCTTGAATCCGGTGATTTGGAAAAGGCTAAAGAGGTTAACAAGATCCATATCCAGGATCTAAACAATCGTCTGACTAAGAAGTATTTAAAAAGAAATAGCCTCAAGGATGTAAATAAATAAAGGATATAATAAATAAAATAAAAGGAGGGTACAATGGCCTATCGGGATCTAAGAGAATTTATTAGTCAGTTGGAAAAAGAGGGAGAGCTTCAGCGTATTAAGGCTGAGGTAGATTGGAATTTAGAGCTTTCTCACATATCTAAACTTAGCGATGAGAAAGGTGGACCGGCGCTGCTTTTCGAGAATGTCAAGGGCTACTCGACCCCTGTTTTTGTCAGCGCCTTAGCCTCAGCCAAGAGATTGGCTGTGGCTCTTGACTTCCCCAGGCATTTGAGCGTTATGGGGGTGGCGAGAGAGTGGATGAACAGGACACTAAAAGCGAAGATCCCGGCGGTAGAAGTTGCAACAGGTCCTTGCAAGGAAAATATCGACATGGGAGATAAAGTCAATCTCCTCAAATTTCCCGTTCCAAAATATTACAAAGGTGATGGCGGGCGCTATATCGGCACAACACACTGCATAATCTCAAAAAGCCCGGAGACCGGCTGGGTCAATCTCGGGACGCACAGGATGCAGGTCCTCGATAAGAACCATGCGGGCATCTGGATGATTCCCGGTAAACATGTGTGGCTCCATCTAAAAGAATATGAGAAGCTCGGAAAACCCATGCCCGTTGCAGTTGCCATAGGCGTTGATCCTACTATTTTTCTCTGCTCCAGCGCGCCATTCCCTGCGGGAGAATGTGAATACGATTATATTGGCGCCTTAAGAGGGTTGCCGGTTGAAGTAGTAAAGGGGGAAACGGTTGATCTGCCTATTCCTGCGACCGCTGAGGTGGTTTTGGAAGGAGAGGTTGATCCTACTGCTTTGCGTGATGAAGGCCCCTATGGTGAATACTCGGGTTATTATCAGGCAACATTTCCTAAGCCTTTTATGAAGGTTAACTGTATAACCTACAGGAATAATCCCATACACTGGGGATGCACAACAGGAAAACCAATCACTGATATCCATATTCTTCAGGCGCTCAACAGAACCGCCCTGCTCTGGACCGACCTTGAAAAAATGGGTCTCCCCGGTATTCAAGGGGTGTATTGTCCTCCCGAGACGGGTGGATACTTTACCGCAATTGTTTCCATAAAACAGTTGTATGCAGGCCATGCGAGACAGGTGGGTACGGCCGTGGTTTCTTGTCCGTCCGGGGCATATTCAACGAAACTGGTTGTCGTGGTAGACGATGACGTAGACCCCTCTGATCTTAGCCAGGTATGGTGGGCAATTGGAATGAAATTTCAGCCCGATAGAGGGACAGATATTCTTAAGAGAGGGTTTTCTTCCCACATCGATCCTTCCTTACCTATTGAAGAAAAGGACACCACATCAAGGATGATCATGGATGCCACTACTCCTTTTGAGTGGAAAGCTGAGAAAAAGCCCACGCTTATCACATTAGACGATGAAGTGGTGAAGAGTGTGAAAAAAAGATGGGGTGAATTCTTCCCATCCAAAACTTTCTAAAAGGGGGTAGGTACAATGAGACAGTGTAAAATAGTAATTTTGGTTCTCTGTGTTATGTCTATGGTAGGTGCATTTTGGGTTCCATCTTCATTCGCTCAGGCAAAGACCGTTAAGTTGACCTATTCTCACTTCTGGCCTGTCGGTCATCCAGTCACAGAGAGCCTTGCTGAATGGGGAAAGGAGATAGAGAAAAGAACGAATGGAAGGGTAAAAACCGTTATGTTTCCGGGAGGTACACTGACACCTGCAGACAAGTGTTATGATGGTGTCGTTAAGGGGATCTCTACCGTCTGTTCTTCTGCCCTTAGTTACACGCGGGGCAGGTTTCCTTTGATGGAGGTGAGTGATCTGCCTTTGGGTTATAAGACTGCTCTGGCTGCTGCAAGACTGAGCAATGCAGTCTATAAGAAGTTTCAGCCAAAAGAGATGGATGATGTGAAGGTCATGTTTTTTCATGCAACCGGTCCTACGATATTTCACACAAAGAAGCCTGTGAAAAGACTCGAGGATTTAGAGGGCATGAAGATCAGAACTACCGGCCTTGGCACCAAAATAGTTACCGCTTTGGGGGCAACGCCGGTGGCCATGCCGATGGGCGACACCTATGATGCGCTGAGCAAGGGTGTGGTGGGCGGTTCAACTGCACCAATTGCATCATTGGAGGGCTTTAAATGGGGAGAAGTAGTCAAATATACAACAGAAAACTTTGGCACTGCGTTCACGACGGTCTTTTTTGTGGTCATGAATAAGAAGGTATGGAATTCATTGCCGCCCGACGTTCAAAAGATCATCGAACAGGTAAACGAGGAATGGGTCGATAAGATAGGAAAGGTCTGGGATAAATACGATCTTACAGGCAGAAGTTTTGCCCTTAAACTGGGCAACACGATTATTCCCCTCTCCAAGGAAGAGGACGAGAGGTGGGTGAAAAAGGTTAGGGGCACCTTTGATGATTATGCAAGAGACATGAAAGCAAAGAATCTGCCTGGCGACGAGACTCTTAAATTCAGCCTTGATTACCTTAAGAAGATCCAGTAGAAAGAAGCGGGAGGGGGGGATGACACCCCACCACCTCCCAATTTTTTTAACAGGGATTAAAGACTATGGAGGGGTTATGAAAACTATTCTTACAATTGTACACAAGCTGAGCAAATTCCTGAATTCGATAGCGAGCGTTGCCCTGGTTGCCATAATGTTTCTCACCGTGGCTGATGTGGTGTTGCGGATGTTTAAGAAACCCATTACCGGCACATACGAAATTGTAGGCCTTTTAGGGGCCGTTGTAATAGGCTTTGGCATTCCCCTCACCTCGTGGCTTAGAGGCCACATCTTCGTCGATTTCCTCATAGAGAAATTTCCCCAAGGGAGGAGGGATGTCGTTAATATTTTTACGAGATTATTAGGGATAGGACTATTCTTCATAGCTGGCTGGAATCTCATTATAGTGGGAATGGACCTCTATAGAACGGGTGAGGTTTCTCTCACACGCCAGTTGCCTTTTTATCCCATCGCCTATGGATTGGCAGTTAGTTGCTTTGTCCAGTGTCTTGTCCTGATATGCGACATCATCAAAATCTTTGCAGAGGAATTCGTCGGAGGGGAATCATGAATGAAATCATTGTGGGAATTGTTGGCATCTTCATGGTGCTGCTCTTATTCTTGACCGGTATCGAGCTGAGTTTTGCCATGGCGTTAGTGGGTCTCGTGGGATTCAGCATACTTGTTTCTGCCGAGGCGGCTTTTAACATGCTTGCCAAGGATTTTTTTGATGTTTTTTCATCCTATGGACTCACCGTCGTCCCTCTCTTCATCATGATGGGCCAGGTTGCATTTCATTCGGGCATTGCAAGACGATTGTACGATGCGGCATATAAGTTTATGGGTCATATCCCCGGGGGGCTGGCCATGGCAACCGTAGGAGGCGCAACGGCTTTCAAGGCTATCTGCGGATCCTCGCCTGCAACAGCAGCAACCTTTGCCAGTATCGCTGTTCCCATGATGGATAAGTATGGTTACGACAAGAGGCTCTCTACGGGGATTGTAGCTACCGTAGGTACACTGGGGATACTCATTCCACCGAGTGTTACCCTTATCGTGCTTGGTATCATCACCGAGCAGTCGATAGGTAAGTTGTTTCTTGCAGGAATAATCCCGGGACTTATTATTGCCTTGTTTTTTTTATTTATTATCTATGGATGGTGCAAGATAAACCCGTCAATCGGCCCTGTGGGCGAAAGATCTTCATGGAAGGACAGGATAGCATCACTGCCCGAGCTCATATGGGTTTTGGCTATTTTCTTCCTGGTCATAGGCGGGATTATGAAAGGCTTTTTCACCCCTACAGAGGCAGGAAGCGTTGGAACCATGCTGGTAATTATGTTATCTGTGGCAAAAAGGGAGCTCAACCTGAAGAAATTTCTTGAGTCGGTTTCAGAAGCCATACTTATCGCCTGTATGGTGCTCATGCTCGTTGCAGGCTCTACGGTGCTGAGTCATTTTATTGCCATGACCCAGATCCCCATGCTCGCTGCAGATTGGATCGTATCGCTCCCCGTCCCACCATGGTTAATTGTGGTCATTATCGCTATTATCTATCAGATAGGCGGTTCATTTATCGATGACCTTGCATTTATGATACTTGCCACCCCTATTTTCTTTCCTGCTGTTGTAAAACTCGGGTATGATCCGATCTGGTTCACTATCATGATCGCCATAACCGTAATGATAGGGGTTGTCCTTCCCCCCGTGGCTATCAATGTCTTTGTCGTAAAGAAGATTACCAAGGTACCCTTCAAGGTGATATACGCGGGAGTATACCCATTTTTGATTGCCATCGTTGCTTGTGCGATTATGCTATTCATATTTCCTGGAATGGCCACGTATCTCCCGACAGTATTGATGAAGTAGAGAGGGTCTCATAGAGGCAGTTGCCACCACGTGTAGTTGAGGATTGTGATTTTACGGATACACACCAGTGCCGATAAACGATATGGACAGACTAAAATTCTCGATAGCACAAGGTCTCCTGGAGGTAGCGGCTTACGTAGACATGGTAGGAGAGGACGTGCTCGTGCTTCTTACGGGCGGGAGGCTACATATCGGAGCGGTCGGGATTGCCCAGGTGCGCCCCAGCCTCCGCGATCCTCAAGAAACGAGCAGTACGGGTTCAGTCTTCACCTTGCCCGGTCATAAAGAGGATTCCATAGCGAAAAAGATGGCTGAAGACCTGTCAAAGACGTTACAGCGTAATGTGGTCGTGGTAGCTGGAATGCATTGGGACGGTTTGCGTGAGCAGGACATACATAGTGTGATCCGGCTGTGCGGGAAAATTAAAAAAGAGATAGCGGCAGCGTTGACAATTTAAGTATCCGAGCTGGCAAAGGATAAATTAAGGAGGGGGGCGTGAAACGGATTATTGTCGGTATGACCGGTGCGACTGGGGTTGTCTACGGCGTACGGTTACTTGAAGTATTAAGAGACCTCCATATAGAAACACATCTCGTTCTGAGTGAGGGGGCAAAGAAAAATATCCTTATAGAAACTGACCTTGGCGTGAAATACGTGGAAGATATTGCTCACACGGTTCATCCCGTCTCTAATCTGGCAGCGTCCATATCGAGCGGGAGTTTCAAAACTGACGGGATGGTGATTGTGCCCTGTACTATCAAGACATTGTCTGGTGTTGCCAACTCGTACAATGAAAATCTGATCATACGGGCAGCCGATGTCGTTTTGAAGGAGAGGCGTACGTTAATCCTTATGGTAAGGGAAACGCCCCTGCATAAAGGCCATCTTGAGCTGATGTGTAAAGTAGCCGATCTCGGAGGAATCCTGTTGCCTCCAATACCGGCATTTCATCATTCTCCCCGTACAATCAAGGACTTAATCGATCATACCGTAGGCAAAGTATTGGACCTCTTTGGTATAGAGCATTCGTTGTTCAAGATATGGCAAGGCGTGGCAGACAAGACAGAGGCATCGGAATAGGTGGTCGCAATCCCATGTGTTGTAGGTAAGCGGCAAGAGATTCCCACACGTCGGAAAAGAGTGTGATGTGCCGTCAAAACCCTCTATCCCAGAGGGTTGGAGGATCGCATGGGAATGCTGATACTGGTCGACAAGGACGACAAAGATATCCATTATAGGGAGAAGGAATCCTGCCATCTGATCCCGGCTGCGCTCCACCGTGCTTTCTCGATATTTATCGTCAGTACGAAGCGCTGGATGCTTATCCACAAAAGACAAGTTACAAAGAAAACTTGGCCCGCCTTTTGGACAAACGCATGCTGCTCCCACCCCAGAAAAGGTGAGGATCTAAAAGAGGCAACGGCAAGACGCCTGCAGGAAGAGCTGGGAATAACCGTCGATGTAAAACCGCTTTTCAAGTTTCATTATAAAGCAGACTATGACGAGAAATATGGGGAGCATGAAATAGATCATGTTTTCCTCGGGGTCTATGATGGCGAGGTAAAACCAAACAACGATGAAATTCAAGAGCACAGGTTTGTGCCGATAGATGAACTAGTGGAGGATGTAATAAAACACCCAGGCAAATACACGCCTTGGTTTAAACAATGCTTACCGGATGTGCTAAAATACCTGTAACAGCAGAAATTAAGTGTAATTCATATGTAAAAGTCAAGCTCTCGCCGGACAGTAGAGGACTTAATCGACCATGCGGTAGACAAAGTATTGGACCGACATGATATAGAGCATCCGCATAATGCGCTGGCAACTGACACAAGAACTTATATGTACGAGATCTCATAAGATCAGAACCGCCCGCTCCTAAAGAATTGCAAATCATCCGGAACGGGCGTGCCAAATATATGGCTTATTATCCCGGCACCAATGAATTATATTATTGAACTGTCTGCCGCCACCCTTCCCTTCGGGCACCGCTCGAACCTGATTTACCCTACTCAACAAGCTCCAGAAAATGGTACACCTTCTGTGGCATCTTATTTCTCAGAACATTGTCGATTAAATTTATCATACAACCAGGACATGCAGTAACAACGATATCGGCATTCGTGGCTTTAATACCCGCCATCTTCTTGTCCGCTATCTTCTTTGTAAGATCATAGTGATAAACGCTAAAGGAACCGCCCATACCGCAGCACATATCGGCATTAGGCATTTCAACATATTTCAAACCT
>JAPLKD010000009.1 GCA_026388245.1 Pseudomonadota bacterium
GGCAGTGAGGGATTCAATCTGGGAACTCCCGCTCCCCATTGTGGTCCTGGGAGGTATCTATGGCGGATACTTTGTGGTAAGTGAAGCAGCCGCTATTACCGCGACCTATGTACTTCTGGTGGAGGTATTCATCTACAGGGATATTAAGTGGAGAGAGCTGCCGAAGATTATGAAAAAAAGCATGGTGCTGGTAGGGGGGATCCTGATCATCCTGGGGGCGGCCCTCGGTCTGACGAATTATTTGATCGATGCAGAACTCCCCATGAGGACGTTGGATTTTCTAAAGGCCCATATTGCGAGCCCCTTTCTTTTTCTTGTCATGCTCAACTTCTTCCTTTTAGCGGTCGGTTGCATTATGGGCATGTTTCCCGCACTGACCGTTGTGGTTCCTCTTATCACACCTGTTGCCCAGGCCTATGGGATTCATCCTATTCACCTCGGGATCATCTTCCTGACTAATCTGGAGATCGGAGCCTCCATACCCCCCTTGGGTATCAACCTCTTCATCTCCAGTATCCGCTTCAACAAACCGATATTAAACCTTTACTTCGCTTCACTTCCATTCATCGGCATCCTTCTCATCGGGCTTGCGATCATCACCTATCTTCCCTGGCTGAGCCTTGCCTTCTTAAAATAAAACCAATAAAGGCTGGGATGGAGATCTCCCTTTAATGGGTGACCCCAAGGACCCTTTTTTTTAAGGAATATATTGCGTAAAAATGTAATAATAAAAGATGGCTGATCAAAAATGGCCCTGCATTATCTCGATAAACGATTTAGAGAAGATCAAAGGTAAAGCAACCCTGAAGAGTAAATAAAAATGGAGGGAATTAAAATGACTCGAAATGTAAAACGTATAGCAATAAGTATAGTGGTTTTAAGCACTTTGATTCTTGTATCCTGCAGTGCAAAGTATGCCGCCTATTCTAATGAAATGTTTACAGGAAAGAAACTTTTACAGGAAAAAGAATATGAAAAAGCGAAGGAATATTTTGCACAGGCATCGAATGTTCAGCAGGATTCAGCCTCATTAGCATTACTTGGAACAACCTATTATAAAATGGGGGATATTGCTAACGCCGAACGTACCATCAGAGAAGCAGAGAGGATTGACAAAAACAGTAATTACCTTTTAAGGATTCTTGGCTATAAATCGCTTATCCTGCTCAAGCAAGATAAGCCCGAAGGCATTAACGCCCTAAGGCAGTATGTAGACTATGTAAAACAGCTCGGCCTCCCCCTTGAAATGCGTGATATTGAGATGATGATTAGAAAAAATACTGTTGATTTTGCCGTACTTGATCCAAAAATAGAAGAGCAGGCAACATGGTACGAAGATGAAATGGAAAGATGGGAAAACGGTGAGCCAGGTTACTTTTCAGAAAAATATGGCCGCCGCCCTTAGATGTAAACATAGAAGGTTATGCCTTCCCCATTGTCAAGGCAACGCCAGAATGGAGAAACCGTTTAAGAACCCTTACCCTTCAAATCTTTGATGAAAAAGGATGACCTGCTTTCTCTTGGAACGGTAACAAAAATGATCCCGGCAAAGTCCGGATCAACTATACGTGCAAAGTATATCGGGCTGGACCCGAATGTGCCGATCGAAATATCGATAAGTTTTAAATAGTATTGGCAAGAACCGAAAATAGAAAATAATTTCAAATATGTTTTGTCATCCCTTTGCATCTGAAGTAATATAGATACTAATGTTTCCTGCAGGTATAGAAGAATTAGAAATGATAAGGAAAGAATGCACCCGCATGTCAACCAAGAGGGCTCTTCTTTCAGCGGCCGCTTCAGTAGTTCCTGTTCCCTTCACTGATATTGCCACTGACGTTGTCCTTCTGAAACAGATAATCCCCAGAATCAGTGAAAAGTTCGGTCTGTCAAAAGAGCAAATCGACGAATACAATCCACAGTTGGCCATTTTTATTTATGATGTTGCAAAGAGATTTGGAACAAATATGATTGGCAAATATGTCACAAAAGAGCTGATTGTTCAGATTTTAAAGAAAATGGGGGTCCGCTTAACCACAAAACAAGTAATGAAATATGTTCCTGTTCTGGGACAGGCAATATCTGCCGGTATCAGCTTTACGGCTATGAGATTTATTATTCGTTCCCATATTAACGAATGTTATAAGGTTGCAAGGACTGTAATAGAGGCAAATAAGGTGCAACCAAAAGAGAACTTAAAATAAAGTATTTGTTGGGGGTTCAACTATAAACTGTTTCTAAGATCGGGGCAATCCAGGTTGGCAGCGAAAACATACCCTTGCGAAACGGGCAGTGTCTCTTGTCGAATAGCTGCCTGAATCTCATCAGGATTTTTCAAAAGTGAAATCATGTTAAACATCGTCATTATTGACTTTCCACAGATTTAGGCTGTTTTATTAAAAACTTAAGTGATTAAAGAAGATTCATTAAATATCACACACGATTAAAAACTTTTCTATGATGGAATATATCATTTTTCTTGTCTTTTTGGCGTGATTTTGGTAAAAAATTACACTTATTTTAAGCCGTTAGCAGTAAGCAGTCAGCATTTACAAACTAAAGCTATGTATTCAAATACCACGAATAACCTTATTAATATGCTTTTTGCTGAATGCTGACAGCTAAACGAACCGCTTATTAAACCCAAGGAGGTCAACGATGCAAAAAAGGTATTTACTCGCACCCGGTCCCACTGCAATACCACCGGAAGTACTTTTAAAAATGGCTGAGCCGATCATCCATCACAGGAACCCCCTCTTCGAAGAAGTTGTACAGGAGGTAAGGGACAACCTCAAATAC
>JAPLKD010000103.1 GCA_026388245.1 Pseudomonadota bacterium
TCTTTATTTCAGGGTCACGACTCGCAACAACAAGCAGTTCCGGCAGCAATGTTTCGTGTCCATGTACAATCACATTTACCTGATCCTCCTTTAAAACACCAAGGTTTATACTCCCGAGGACAGGCACAGGCGTACCGAACATGATATCCTGCAGGTCCGTTGAAATCATGGAGCCACCCCAACCATCAGCAAGTGCGCATCGCGTTGTCTGAAGGAGGATATGTTCATAGTCCTGATCAACGCCCATATGTGTTCTATGCATGATTTCAACCACTTCCCTGTCTATTCCCCTCGGTGTAACTCCATATTTTTTCCAGATCTCCTGTCTCTTCAGGGGTGCCTTTTTTATGTATACGAGTTCACCGCGTTGTTTTCCGAATTCCTCAAGGGCCTTCTCGCCCAGTTCAATGGCAATGTCTTTCATGTCTCTTCCCTCGACTTCAATGCCAAAATCAAGGGCAACTTCAAGAAGTTTTATTTCATCTTTAATGGCAAAACCCTGTGCCTCGCCGCGTGCCGTCTTTATAAAAGTCTCTACAACCTCCCTTGCATGATCACCGTGGGACGCTGAACCTGCAGCAACCTTGCGCGCAAAATTTCTTGCTACAACAGTCTCTATTGTGGCACCGCAAACACCTTTCCTGTCCTTATGTTCATCCTTTTTGGAACGCGGGAGCCTGCAGGGCCCCATGGCGCAGATTTTACAGCAGCTCTCCTCAACACCAATCGGACACGGTTTCATATCATCGGCGCGGGAAAATACGGTGCTGATATTTTCTCTCTGAGCCTTATCGAGCAACTCAATCGTTGCGCCATCGATGCTTCTTACTTTATCTTCAGGCATAAAACCTCCTTATTTCAAAGACAAACCCCAATCTTATGTGATATCTGCCTTTCACCTTTCACTTTCCACCTTCCACCTTTCACCTTACTTTGTTAATTCTCCGATCATATCCTTAATCAGTGCAATGCTATCAGGATGTCTCATAACCACAATATCGGCCCCTGCCATAAGAAGGCTCATGGCCGTGATTGCTTCCATTAATATCGACCTCTTCTTCTCGTCTCCAAGTTTAGGGTCTTCCTCTTTTGTAAGTCTCGTTTCCCTTGTCTTCCAGACTTCATGGGCAAGGTTGCAGATGACGGGGTACTGGAGCTTTGCATCCTCCTGGGTGAGCGCTGCCATTCTGTCCCTCTCAATTACAGAGTATGTATATTCCAGGCCATAGCCAAGACCGCCGGTTGTAGGGTCAACAACAATCTTTTCATCAGGAACACCGAGGTTACCAAGGAGAATATTCAACTGCTTTGCAAGGTTAACATCTATAGGGGTTGATGCCATAACAATCTGATTATAACCGATAGCCATGGCGCCTATCTGTTTGTAATTCTTCTCGGCAACAGGCCCTATTGCAACATTTTTACCCTCGCACACCTCTGTCACCCTGCGTAACAGTGTAGCATCCTTCTCATCATTCGCCGTACCCCATACAATAAGAGGAACGGCTATAGCCTCAACAACATTTTTAACAACTGCCACAACTTCCTCCACATCCCTGTCCATACCGTTCGGGTCGGCACTCTTTAATTGCAGTGCAATAAGTTCCGCTCCATATACATCAATACATTTTTTTGCCCAGGCTACAGGATCTTTTATGACATCTTTGAATGGCTCTACGGCCCATTCCTGCCAGTCCTGCGGCTCATAATCCCACACTTCGAAGGCTACTTTCGGAGGATTTGGCATTTCCCCCTCAAAGACATAAAAGGGATAACAACTTTCTCCACCTATCTTGATTGCCCCGGGTCCGGTTCCGATAGTTACTTCCTTTATCCTTCCCGTATACTTTATTTTTGGTATTTCAAAAGCCATCCTTCCTCCCGTTTTAAAGTCAGTGCTGAGTTTTAAGTGCTGAGTGCTGAGTTAAAAAAACCATTATTAAATTTTTCAAGTAGGGTTTCAAACTCAAAACTTAGAACTCAAAACTCAAAACTGCCAATTTCAGCTTTTCGAAATTGGCTTTATGCTTCCTGTTTTCTCTTCTCGCTTCCATACCATTCCTTGCTATACCAGTATCTCAGGGCCGTTTTTATGTAACCTATTTTTTCTTCGCGGGTTCCAAGCTTTGCTCTCCAGTCCTGCATACCTTCCGGTTTCCCCTCATCATACGTCGGCCCTAACACTTTTATTTTTTTGCCTTCAAAA
This sequence comes from Pseudomonadota bacterium, assembly GCA_026388245.1. Lineage (GTDB taxonomy): Bacteria > Desulfobacterota > Syntrophorhabdia > Syntrophorhabdales > Syntrophorhabdaceae > MWEV01. Next base: position 2,207 of record JAPLKD010000103.1, read on the forward strand.
TCCTCTTTTTCTTCATATTGGTAATCACTCATAAAACCTCCGTCACATTTACCATTTAATTATATAGGGTTCAAGGATTCGAGGGTTCAAGGATTCGAGGGTTTCTCTTTCACTTGACCCCTGACCCCTTACCCCCTACCGCCTACTGCTTACTGCTTACTGTATATTTCGCTGCCTTTACCGTATTGAGCATCAGCATTGTTATTGTCATCGGTCCGACTCCACCCGGGACAGGGGTAATCGCTGCGGCCTTCTCCTTCAATGCCTCAAAATCGACATCTCCGCATAGTTTTGCCTTACCTTCAGGTGTCATGCCAATCCTGTTTACACCAACGTCTATAATGACAACACCTTCCTTAACCATATCAGCAGTTATCGCCTTTGGTCGACCCGCTGCCACAATGAGAATATCAGCTCTTTTTGTATGAAAGGTAAGGTCTCTTGTTCCGGTATGGCACATGGTAACCGTTGCGTTTGCACCCTTTGCCTTCTGGGCAAGCATCATTGAAATAGGTTTGCCCACAATATTGCTCCTTCCCACAACAACAACCTCTGCCCCGTCTATCTGCACATTGCTCCTCATAAGGAGTTGCTGAATTCCATAGGGAGTGCATGGATAAAATCGTGCTTCACCGATCATTAATTTACCTACATTAACCGGGTGAAAACCATCCACATCCTTATCCGGGTCTATCGCATAGAGAATCTTTGTTTCGTTAACCTGCTTCGGGAGCGGCAATTGAACAAGTATACCATGTATTTTAGGGTCTTTGTTATATTTGCCGATCATCTCGAGAAGTGCTGTTTCTGAAATATCCTCCGGCATATCTTCCTGAACAGAATAAAAACCAAGTTCTTTGGCCGTCTTCTGCTTCGCCGTCACATAACTTATCGATGCAGGATTTTTTCCCACAATAATGGTTACAAGGCCAGGTTCAATTCCATGCTGTGCCTTTAATTCTATTACTTCCTGCCTGATTTCCTCTCGAATCTGAAAAGCTATTGCCGTACCACTGATTATTCTGGCTGACATATATGGCCCCCTTTATTCCCTTCTGTTGTATTATTGAGTGTTCTTTCAAACACCTCATACGCATCGTTGAGTGCTACCGATTCATCACCAAGAGAGAATATTGTTTTTCCCTCAATATCGTCCATTGCAAGTATTTCATCGTGTCTTATTAAGCCATCCACTTTCACATCGTTCTGTGTCGCAAGGTTCATCAGACCTTCCTCTTTCTTTTCATCCAATCTGTTTATGACTACATGGGTATTTTTGATATTGAGATTCAATTCCCTGATAAGGTCAAGTATTCTTTTTGCCGTTAAAATACCACGGGGCGTTGCGTCGGAAATCACGTAAAGATGGTCAATATCCTGGGTAACCAGCCTGCTCATGTGCTCCATGCCGGCTTCATTATCAACCACCACATAGGCATAGTTTCCCTTCAATGCATCGATAGATTTTTTTGCAAGGCTGTTGGCTGCGCAATAACATCCCGGCCCCTCGGGTCTTCCCATTACAAGGAGATCAAACCTCTTTCCTTCAATAACCGCTTCGTTCACTTTATATTCAAACCACACGTCCTTTGTCATCCCTGCCGGCACATCCTTTTTCATAAGCTCACGGGCATCACCGATTGAGATTTTTACAGTAACACCGAGTAATTCGTTCAAATTTGAGTTAGGATCAGCATCAACGGCCAGCACAGGAACATCCTTTAATTTCTCAACAATATATCTGACCAGCATCCCTGTAAAAGTAGTCTTACCAACACCACCCTTCCCTGCAATCGCTATAACCTTCGGCATGTACTTCTCCTATTTTTTCAGTTATCGGCTGTCAGCTCAGAAGACAGAAGCCAGATCGCCCTGCGGGCTGACAGAAAACAGATTTAAGTCTGTCCTCTGTCTTCTGTCTTCTGAATCCCTGACCCCTGCTTCCCGCTTTTAATCTTCAGTCTCGCGATCACGCCCGGGAATGCTTTCTCGTCGGTGTGTGGCAGGAACATCGCTGCCACAAACTCTTCTATGAATTTATTCATATTAGACAATTCAAGGTTTGTCATCATCTTTGCAATCCTCTCTGCTTCATCAGCCCGATAGTCTGGGCCTTTTCAATGTCGATGTAATGCCCGAAACCACCTGCAATAACTACCATCTCAATATCGCCAAATGAAAGACCTGCATTTTCGAGAAGTATCCTACACCCGGCATATATGGCAGCCTTTGTGCGGATCAGATTATCCAGGTCTGCTTCGGTAATGACAATGTCTCTGTTTATCTGCGTCTCCAGGGTATAGCAAAGAACATATTCATAACCACTCTCCCCTGCCCTGAGTCTTTCTGTCTGTAAATCCCTTTTAAACTTGCCATTCTGGTCAATCAGCCCTACCTCTATCAGTTCTGCAACAATGTCAATCAATCCGGAACCGCATATTCCTAAAGGCTTCACCCTTCCTATGGTGAGGATCATCGGTTCAAAGGTCGTAGGATTAATCTTTACCTGTTCGATAGCGCCCTTCCCTGCCCTCATCCCGAATGTAATACCACCACCCTCAAATGCAGGGCCCGCAGAACAGGAAGCACACATGAGCCAATCGTTATTGCCAAGCACTATTTCGCCGTTTGTGCCTATATCCATAAACAATGTAATTTTATCCCTCTTCAAAATACCTGAACCAAGCACCCCGGCAACAATATCACCTCCCACATATGAAGCAACACAGGGGAATATATATACATGCACATGATCATTCACGTTAACACCAAGATCCACTGCCCTTACAGGCGGTATCAGTGTAGCAGTCGGGGTATATGGTGAAAGCATGATATATTTCGGGTCAATCCCGAGGGCAAGGTGTGTCATGGTAGTGTTCCCGGCAAACACGAGGTGCGATATATGCTCAATGTTAATCCCGCTTGTTTCAAGAAGTTCTTTTACAACCTTATTAATCGTTCCGATAACAACTTCATTAAGCTTCTTCAATCCCCCTTTTCTCCGGGAGTACATTATTCTTGAAATAACGTCTTCTCCGTAACTGATCTGGGCATTATAATCAGAGGATTCAGCAATTGTGCAGATATCCCTCCCATTGCCTGTGTGCTCAATCAGTTTTAATGCCGAACAATTGGCAAGATCAAGGATTTGACCACAAACTGTGGTCGTACCAATGTCAATAACAATAGAATAATTTTTATCTTCCGTATTGCCAGGTTCTATATTAATCAGTTTGCAGCCTTTCCTCGTAAGAACAATTGTAACAGTAACCTTCCAACGTGAATCCCTTAAAATCCTGCTCAGCCTTGTGAGAATCTTAAAATCAACAGATATATTTTCAATATTATGCTTTCTTTTAATCTCCCTCATGAGCCTGCCAAGATCCGATATATTGTCCTGCATAGAAGGTTCGGGAAGCGCGATATACCGTTTAAATACAGCGGGATCAACCTCCCATCCTTTCACAAGCTGACCAATATCAATGGCAGAAAGAATGTGCGGCGCCCTTCGTCTTCTTTTTAAGACAGCCCGGTCAATTTGCGATTCAAGGGGTATCTCCACAGTAACATCACCACGTGGAATAGTCATACAGGCCAGGCGCATCCCGGCATCATATTCCCATTGGGGTATTTTTGGATGGATGGGCGCGTAAACATCCCCTTTAATAATCTTTACCCTGCATTTGCCGCAAGCAGCATTACCTCCGCAGGATGCGTTTATATGGATACCGTATTTCATAGCAATTTCAAGCAGATTCTCGCTATCTTCAGCTATAAAAACTCTATCCATTGGAAGAAATGTGATTCTATATTGTGCCATAAAAACCTCAGTCCTATATTATTATCAGATTATCCCTGTTTTTCAACTGATTATATATTAATATTTTTCGTCAATGTTGCTGAAACAATTGTGGAGCGGCGTTCATAATAATAAACATACGGATAGGGAAAGAATCGTAACAAAATAAATCAATATTATCATTGACAAATAAGATTGCTTCAGATATATTTGTTCACTATACTGAATTATGTACAATGCACCGGTACTCAAGAAAGCAGTGGAAATTTTAAAATTTATCGTAAAAAACGGTAATCCTCTTGGCGTCACAGAAATATCAAAACAACTATCCATAAGCAAAAGTACTGTTTTCGGGATACTCAAGGCCTTTGAGGATGAAAAATTCATTGTCAAGGATAAGGCCACCAAAAAATATGTTATCGGACAGGAATTACTTGAACTTTCAAAAAATGTTTTTAAGGGAGGGGAATTCACAACAATTGCGAGACCGTTTCTGGAGAAGCTTATCGGGCTTGTTGATGAAACGGTATTCCTCTGTGTCAGAGAAGACAATGTGATAAAAGTCCTCGATGCCATAGAAACGAAAAAAACTTTTAAAATTTCTTCACCTGTGGGAGCTATATTTCCTATAACAGCATCAGTGCTATGCAAAGCCTTTCTTTCACCAATGGACAATGAAAAGATAAAGAGCTTCCTTAAAGAGAGAGGGTTACCAAAATATACCGAGAACAGTATCACCGATATAGACCTTTTCCTGAAAGAGATTGAAAAAACGAGAACATTGGGATATAGCCTCGATCTTGAAGAGTATTTGACAGGCATCAGGGCTGTGGCAACTCTGATATACACAGATGGTGCCCCTGCAGGTGCTGTTTGTGCAGTAGGTTTTTCACGCTCTTTGAGCGACGACAAATTGCCCCATGTAATCAAGCATTTAAAAAACACAGCACAACAGATAAGCGAAAGACTTTCGCAATTCAATCTGAAACAATAATATAACGATTCCCGGATTAGGATAACCCTTTAACTTTCCTGGTATTTACATCAATATCTATCTTCCTGAATGCAGGGTCGGAACTTGTTCCCGGCATTAAACTTATAGCGCCCGTTACAGGACATAAAAATTTTGCGCCTGA
>JAPLKD010000145.1 GCA_026388245.1 Pseudomonadota bacterium
TGTTTTAATCGCCCTGTAGTTCTGGTCAATCACATTTAAATCCACATATGCCCGGGCTCTCTGGTTGTTTATCATGATAATTTTTTAAATACCCTTTCATAGGCTGTAACTGTTTTTGACAACTCATTATCCCCATGGGAAAGTGTAACAAATGAAGCCTCAAATGGGCTCGGGGCAAAGAATATCCCCTCTTCAAGCATCAGTTTAAAGAATCTTTCATAGAGGCTGCGGTCTGCTGAAAGAGCAGAGTTGTAATCATAGACATGGTAATCAGAAAAGAATCCCGTAAACATACCGGTAATACTGTTTATTGTGTATGGAATACCATACTTCCGGGCAATTTCAAGTACGGTATTTTTTAGCTCATCGCCATATTTATCTATTAATTCATACATTTGCGAATTACTCTTCAAGTAATTAATCACATATATTCCTGCCCTTACAGCAATCGGGTTTCCTGATAATGTCCCCGCCTGATATATATCTCCGAGAGGCGCAACCTTCTCCATGATCTCCCTTTTCCCGCCATACAAACCTATAGGGAAACCGCCGCCGATAATCTTTCCCATGCAAGTTATGTCAGGAGTAATGTTGTAAAGATGCTGTACCCCGCCAAAGGCAACTCTGAATCCCGTTATAACCTCATCGAAAACAAGAAGGATATGCTTTTTCAGGCATAACTCCTCAAGTTTATAAAGAAAGTCATTTTCCGGCAGGATCACACCCATGTTGCCCATAACAGGCTCTAAAATGATACATGCAATATCCTGATTTTCTTCAACAATATTTAAAACTGAATCAATGTGATTGAAATCGGCTATGTACGTGTGTCTGGCAAGGTCTTCCGGTATGCCTTTACTGTCCGGTACACCAAATGTGACAAGACCGGAGCCTGCCTTGACGAGAAGGCTATCCACATGTCCGTGGTAGCACCCTCCGAACTTGATAATACCATTCTTTCCGGTAAACCCCCTCGCAACCCTTATGGCGCTCATTGTGGCTTCGGTGCCTGAACTGGTAAGCCTCATAAGTTCTATTGACGGGAAAGCATCTGCGATGAGTTTTGCCAATTCAATTTCATAGGGATGACATGCACCGAAGCTTGTTCCATCTTCCAGCGCTATTTTGACTTCATTAATAAGTCCGTCATCGGCATGTCCGAGGATTATTGCACCCCATGAATCTACATAGTCGAGGTAAGCATTGCCATCAACATCATACAGATATGCACCCTTCCCTTTTTTTACATAGAAGGGTGTATCATGGACCGATAGAAAAGCCCTTACAGGGCTATTTACACCGCCCGGCATCAGCCTTTGAGCTTCATAAAAAAATTTTTCTGATTTTTCTTTATTCATGGCTTACCGTCAGTGCAATTTTTTTGAACTCCCTCTTGCTGAAAAACATCCGATAATCTTTTATGCCAACCTTTTCTGATATGTGTTGAGTGATATCATTGCATTCCTTCATGCTCTTCCCGTGTATCATAGTGTAAATGTTGTAATCCCAATATCCTCCCCTGTCCCTTTCGTAGCAGTGACTTACCTCAGGGAAGGAGGCCATTATTTCACCTGTTTTTTGAATATCTTTTTCCGCATTCCACACGACCATTGCATTATGGGTATAAGAAGCCTTTCTATGATAGAGAATTGCTGCTACCCTTCTAATGACACCTTCATTTTTCAGTCGGGTAAGTTTATCTATCAGTTCATCCTCACTTATGCTTATCCCCAATGCGATTTCTTTATATGGATTTTCAGTTATCGGGAAATCGCTTGGCAACTTTTTTAAGATTTGTTCCACAGCGTTTATCTTACACATCAATAAAAGTCTTTTCAAATGAAAAGTCACTGTTGTATTATATATTCCGCTTTAGCTCAATGCTAACAGCTAAAACAATTCAGGAGTGAGAAATGGTAAAACCGGCGTCAAGAGTAGAAAAAATTCCACCTTACTTATTTGCAAGGATTGATAAAAAGAAGGCAGAGGCGCGAAGCAAAGGCATCGACCTCATTGATTTCGGCATTGGCGATCCCGATATCCCTACCCCCAGGAACATCATTGAAAAAATGAAAGAGGCCACTGAAAACCCGAAGAATCACCGTTATCCGAGCTATGAAGGGATGCTTGAGTTCAGGCAGGCAGTTGCAGACTGGTACAGGAAGAGATTCGATGTAAATCTCGACCCGAAAGATGAGGTCTTAACCCTGATTGGCTCAAAGGAAGGGATTGCCCATATGCCGTGGGCTTATATTGAAAGCGGGGAAATAGCTCTTATCCCATCTCCGGGATATCCTGTATATAAGATTATGACACTGCTTACAGGCGGTATTCCCTACATCATGCCTCTCAGGGAAGAGAATGGCTTTTTGCCCATATTCGATGAGATTCCTGAAGATATACTGCATAAGGCGAAAATTATGTTCATAAATTACCCGAACAATCCTACAGGCGCACACGCCGGTGATGACTTCTATGAGAAGGTCATTGAGATTGCCAAAAAGTACGATATTCTTATCTGTCATGATGCAGCATACAGTGAAATTGCTTACGAAGGATACAAACCAAGAAGTATCCTTGAGTTTGATAAGGACAAACAATATTCTGTTGAGTTCCACTCTTTATCAAAGACTTATTGTATGACAGGCTGGAGAATAGGTTTTGCGGTGGGCAACAAGGATGCCATATTTAATCTTGGAAAATTAAAGACGAATATTGATTCAGGCGTGTTCCAAGCCATTCAGTATGCAGGTATCGAGGCTTTAACGGGTAATCAGGATTCAGTGGAAGAGATAAAGAAAACGTTTCAGCGCCGGAGAGACCTGGTCGTGGATGGTTTAAAGTCAGTTGGCATCAATGTAGCAAAACCGCTTGCAACATTCTATATATGGGCAAAAGTCCCTGGGGGTTATACATCGGCTGATTTCTGCGAAAAACTCATCGGGGAGACAGGTATAGTGGTAACGCCAGGCAGTGGATTCGGGGATGAAGGCGAAGGTTATTTCAGGCTTTCCATAACAATAAATGAGGAACGGATAAAGGAAGCGGTGAAGAGGCTGAAAGCCTTGAAATTGTGAAACAGAAGACAGAAGCAAGAAGTCAGAAGTAAGACCGCCCTGCGGGCTGACAGAAGACAGACTTGAATCAGATACCAGACCGTCCCACTCCGCGTGACTGACAGATGCCAGACTAAAATCTGTTCTCTGTCCTCTTGCTTCTGTTCTCTGTCATCTGTCTTCTATTTTCTGCTATTTTCCGCCGACAACGATTTCCGGTATTCTAAGGGTAGGCTGCGCATCTGAAACGGGAACGCCCTGCCCGTCTTTACCGCAGGTTCCAATACCGAAGCCCAGGTCATTTCCTACCATATCAATCTCCTGCAGTACTTT
>JAPLKD010000163.1 GCA_026388245.1 Pseudomonadota bacterium
TGCTGCATCGTAGGGACATTTAAGAACACGAGCGATTGCCTAAGATGATGATTGGCGCCAAAGCCACCAATTGCTCCAGGTGAAACGCTTATCACTGCACCGGGTTTCCCTCCCCAGACGCTTTGACCATACGGTCGCGATCCCACATCGAGAGCGTTTTTCAGCACTCCGGGAACTGAACGATTGTATTCAGGTGTCACGAACAGGACACCATCAAACGATTTCACACGTTTTCTGAACTCTGTCCACGCTGACGGCGGCTTACCCTCATCATCATAGTCTTGATCATAGAGTGGAATCCCACTAATCTCAATGATTTCAAGCATCAGTGACTCAGGTGCAAGTGTTGTGAGCACATTTGCCATTTTCCGATTAAAGGATTCTTTTCGAAGACTACCGATAATTATTGCAATCCTTTTAGTCATTACTTTCCCTCCGATTTGATAAGATTTTCCTTTTTTGTGAGGGAAGTATAAGACAAGCAGCCTTGAGTGTCAATGCAATGCTGACGATTGATTACCATTTGAAAGGGTGGATTCCTGTCAAAATAGCCAGATGCTACATTACAGGAAGAAGCAGAGCGCTTTTGTCACCTACTAACGTTGACTGAATGCTTACCTGCCTCAACTCAGACCGTTTTAATATCAGTCGGTTTCATAACAAGCCAGTATTTCACCAAAATAAAGGGTATGGTAATCCTTTTTGGGATAAAGGGATGAATCATAATCCTTGTCAAGATGGGCTGGGTCCATGGCAGACTTGTAGATGATTTTACACTCGTAATGGCGCCCTCGGGTTTTAATAATCGGCGAAGCGACCTGACGGCTATCGGTCGTTTCCAGGTTACACATCTTAAACTTGTCCACGTTCCGACCGGATTTCGAGCCACAATAGGCAGTCTCTTTATGCATGTCTCCCGCCGGGACGGTAACGGTAAAATCCTTGGCCGCCTCGATGATTCCAAAGGTGTGCCGACTAGACCGCACTGCCACCATCATGATCGGTTTGCTCCAGACAACTCCGAAAGTGGCCCAACCGATGGTCATGGTGTTAAGTGCATTTCCGGATTTAACGGTTAAGAAAGCTCCCTCTTTGATCTTGTTGATGCTATCCTCGATAACGCTCATGTAGTCCACATCTTTCATAGAAAGCTCCTTTTGTTATTTAATAAAAGACTTACGGGCATTTCTACCCCAGTCGCCGCCTTGTATTGTCAACATAGTGAACTAGGCCTTCTGATTCAAATAAACCGGTTTCTCTCAATGCTACAGGTTGCGATTTGTTTTCTCAGTGCACGGCTTGGTTTCCCGGTGGTGCGACATTATCTCACCGTGTATCTGCTGATCCAGTCCCTCACAGAGTTGGCCGAACATATCATAATTTTCGAGGAAATAAAATCACTGATAACGGATCGAAATCTTGCATCTTCGTCGAGGTTGACGTTTTGCGGCAAGGAAGAAACAGATGCCTTTTATGCGCTTACATGTGCAATTTTCAATATGGGTCATATTGCCTGCCAATCAGTCGTTTCATTCGCCGCATTTTCAGACTAATTTTACCTTTTCGGGGGGTAGTGCAGAAAAAGCCACCCGGCCGCTGCGTGGAGAGGCGTTACTCTCCCGTCAGTGCAGAGAAGCTGCAGTTGCAACAGCCGGTCGTGCCGTAATCATGTCGAGCAGTATACTGACTCCCTCCGCCACGTACGGTGTTTCCTGATCCTTGGCCTTTTGCCGGAGTTCTTCCCTGGTCTTCTTCCCGATGTTCTCCTTTTCGTTCTCTTTGCGCAAATCGGAGATCCGGACGATGTGCTTCCTCCCGGCGATCTCTTTGCTGGTCTTGATAATCTCGGCGAAGCTCTCGTCTTTGGCGATTCTTGCCGCAGACTTCGCGGCGAGGATTGCAATGAGGGATGAGTTGACCGGACGCCACGGGGGATACGAGCCCGGAGATCCGTCCGGCGAATAGACAAAGGGGGCGATCGTTTGGGTTGGAAGAGGATAATCGAGAGCCGACTCACCTATTTCTTCGTAACTGAACAATCCAGGCAGGACGATGTCCGCGGCGACGCCTGTCTTCTGGGTTGACGTGCCGCCGGGGAGAAAGTATAGCGCTATGGTGACGTTCATCCCGCCGAATCCAAGGGGGAGTTGCGCCAGCGTCTGGACGGAGCCCTTGCCAAAGGTGTGGTCCGCACCTACGATGACGGCCCGGTGGTAGTCCTTCAACGCCCCGGCGACAATTTCACTTGCCGATGCGCTCACGCGGCTCGTAAACACGACGAGGGGTCCCGTGTAGATTGCGGCCGGGTCCTCCTTGGAGAAGGAGAGGATGGATCTCTTGCCCTCCCGGTCCTGCCGCGAGGAGATGCCGTTTGCAAGAATGCTGATGTTATTTTGTCCATCTTTCGTCGCCACGACGCCGCCCTTGTCGAGGAAAAGTCCCGCGATGCGGACGGCATCCCTGAGAAGGCCTCCCCCATTGCGCGAAAGGTTCAGGATCATCCCGTCCACGTTTTTTCCTTTCGCCTTCTCCAGAAGACCTTTAACGTCTTCGTAGCAAGACTTGTCATTTGTTTCTCCGCCGTAAAACAAGGGCAGATCTATGATGCCGAAGACATATTCCCTTGGCCCTACGCGTCGCGTCTCATAGGTGAGCTTCGCCTCTTGCTCTTTGATGTCTATTCGATCGCGCACGATGGTAACGGCGAAACGATCCGTCTTCTCGGCCTGCCGCAGGATCGTCAGGGTAACCTTGGTGCCTTTCTTCCCCCGAATCATTTTAACTACGTCCCGCAGATCCATGTCGATCATGTTGACGGGTTTTTCTCCTTCCTGGGCCACGGCGATAATTTTATCTTTGGGTTTCAAAAGACCCGTGCGCTCCGCGCCACCTCCGGGGATCAGCTCCTCGATGATGGTGAACCCGTTTTCATTACTGAGAGAGGCGCCGATTCCCTCGAGGGACAGTTGCATCTGAATGCGGAAGTCCTCCATGTTTTCCGGGGACAGGTAGGAACTGTGGGGGTCCAGGGCCAAGGCGAAGGCTTCGGCGAAGGAGGTGACCAACTGGTCCGTCTTGCGCTCGCTCAAACGCCGGGTCTGCAGTTCGTAGCGGTGGATCTGCTGCCTTTTAGCCTCATCCAGGCTGTGTCCTGCCAGCATGGCATTGGCGATCTGGAAATGAACGAATTTTCTGAGGAGCTTATCCTTTTCTGCCTTTGTCTTCAGGTATGGGCGCTTATCCAGATCGGTGTTGAGTTCAACCGTCTCGTCGAGCTTGTAGCCCGGCCCGAGAAACTTCTTCACAAACTGCTCATTTTCTCTCGCCCGCGTCAAGAAGAGGCTGTAGACCTTCTGCAGGGCAACGCAGTTGCCCTCTCGCATCGTGCCGAACATGCCCATGAGGTCCTGCCGGAGCCTCACGACGTCCGATTCATACAGGAGGGTTTTGGTGATATCGAGGCGTTTTACCATTTGATCGACAGTGTGCGTCTTGATCCCGTCGTCTAAGTTTTTCATGGCATAGTGATTGGAGAGGAAGTCCTTCATGACTCCGGGTAGATCGATGCAGGTGAGGTTGTCTGCTTGCGCAAAGGCTGGCAAAAGGAACATCAGCAGGATGATGAGGAACCGACATCGGATGCTATAATATTTTTTCATGGTATCGCCCTTTTCTTTCTCGGTGTCTGCGTCATGCAGAACACCATCACATTTCGGATGACTTCCCAACCGTCGTGGCAGGGTACGTCGCAACTCGTGTGCCCTGAGGACGGGCCGGCGTCTCTCCATGCATTGCGTCGGGAAATCTTTGTGTGCGGCGATGATAGTGACGAAGATCTGTGTCTGTCAAGGAAAAATGTTCGTTGTAAAGAGGTGTGATAACTAAGTATTTGAAATTGTGATAAGTAACTTCTGGGATACTTTATGATAATTTTACAGGTAGAAAAAACCGCATTGCGTGTCAAAATAATAATGTGAGCTTTCCAAGAATTATCAGCGACGATACAATTTATTACGCATTGAAACAAAGTATGCCCGCCATAATCCCCGGATGCTTGACTTCAGGAAGGTACAAATGGTGTCTCCACACCCGGTTTTTCCTGTAAGTCTTTTCGGTTTGCTTGGTTCGATGATGCAGGGGATGGCGTCATCATGGCCTTTCTTGATGTCAACGATTTTCATATCTCAAATATGTGTCGATGGCCGGTGTAATGATTATAACCGTATGGTCGTCTTTCATCTTAAGAGATGTTGTGGTTTCAAGGATGGAATACCAGACCCCGATCTGTTTGCCTTTATCATCGAATAGTGCGAATCCATGGAGAGACAATCTTAAGCTCAAAGACCTTACCCTATTGTGCATATCTGTGACAAGCTCACGGATTTTCTTGGGTGTCATCTCGACTTGCTTCCACAGGTCGGGCTCAAGTTTATAGGTCTTGTCCAGTCCTATAATCGCATGGGGATAGACGTCTGATCCGCTGATATAATAATTGTAATTGGGGTTGATTTGATATGTTTCAAAAGCTTTTGCTGCATTGCTGTCAGGTGTTATTTTGCCATAATTTTTAAAAAACGAACCTGTATACCCTACTGACGGTAATACTATCAAAATGCACATGAGATAAAAGGTGATTCTCCAATGTTTTTGCATTTCTCTTTCTCCTTTCAAAAACATTCTGTCTCTTCTTTTTTTAATAAGAACTCGCTTCTGAGAACTGGAAGTATAAGAAGAGCTGCCTGGTGTGTCAAGAAGAATGGACGACGAGGGAATTCCGGGGACATCCATTTACGGTATCAGATCTCAAATGCCACAGGAGCATTCTGGTATCCGACTAACTGGGTCTCCATGCACTGGCTGAGCTTTACCGCCATTGCTTTAAACTCGTTGCCGTAGCTGTGTTCTTCCTAGGTCCAATCATCTTTGCCATTATAACACCTCCGTTAGTTCGATGTGTCTACATTAACGGGGGAATTGCCAACTCGCAAAAAAACACACTTGACATTTCCGAAAAATAAAGGTATGTAAAAATTATACAAATGGTATGTGTTTATTAATAAACCCTGCTTGTTGACTAATAGAGTAGGGTTTTATTTTTTTAAGCTAAAGTGATAGTGAGTCACAGCGAATCCTCCCCTCTTATCATTGTAAAATCCCACACCGCAGCTTAATAGGAATTCATATCAATAGAAGGCGATTAACGAGTTATCGAAATGAGAGATCATACTACAACAATAAAACAGTTAATGGATGAATTGGATGTGATGCGCAGGCATGTTGGGGACCTTGAGAAAGATGCGGCTCATAACAATAAGGAAAAATCGACAATCCAGTTAAATGCGCAATTGAGTGCCATGATAAAGGCCTTTGACGGGTTGATTTACGTGTGTTCCCAGGATTACCGCATTGAATTTATGAACGAGCGCCTCGTTGAAAGAACCGGTTACGATGCCACGGGAGAATTGTGTTACAAGGTTCTCCATGACAGGGATTCGATCTGTCCGTGGTGCGTCAACGACCGTATTTTCGAAGGTGAAACGGTACGATGGGAATTGCAGAGTCCCAAAGACAGCCGGTGGTATTATATAGTGAACACTCCTCTGTATAACGCGGATGGAACAATATCAAAACAGGCGATGATTCTGGATATCACCGAACGGAAATGTGCAGATGATGCGTTGCTCAGGAAAAGTGAAGAAAAATACCGTGAGTTGGTGGAGAACGCCAACAGTATCATTTTCAGAAGGGACATCGTCGGCACCGTAACCTTCTTCAATGAATTCGCCCAGCAGTTTTTTGGATACCGTGAAGAAGAAATACTCGGCAAGAATGTTATCGGTACCATTGTTCCTGAGGTAGAATCCACCGGTCGTGACCTGAAGAAGATGATTGAAGCAATAGGGATGAACCCCGATCAGTATGTCAACAATATCAATGAGAATATGCTCCGCAGCGGTGAGCGGGTATGGATTGCCTGGACGAACAAGCCTATCAGGGATGAAAGCGGGCGGGTCACGGAGATACTCTGTATTGGAAATAACATCACTGACCGCAAACAGACAGAGGCGGCTCTGCTCAAAGCGGAGCGTGAAAAATCCGCAATCCTGGATGCCATGTCCGAACTTGTGATTCTGCTGGACACAAACATGAATGTGATCTGGTCGAATAGCGCCGTGAACCGGCAG
>JAPLKD010000066.1 GCA_026388245.1 Pseudomonadota bacterium
GAACTCTTCCCTCTTCAAATCGCCGGCACCGCTATCGGCGCTGCAAACCTTTTCTCATTCTTCGGAGGGATTGTATTCCAGCCCCTTATCGGTTACATTCTCGACAATGCAGGAAAGATAGGTGATGCATATCCGCCATCTGCCTATAGAATGGCTTTACTGGTCTTTCTCTGCATCAACTGCCTTGCACTCATAGTCTCATTCTTTTCAAAGGAAACATTGAAAAAAACTGCGTAACTACTCAGGTGGAGAGGTAGTGAAATGCCTTACTCCTCACCGGAATCTTTCATTACATCCTCATATTCCGGCTCTACAATGCCCCGTTTTACCATGATGTCATAGATAATCTTTGCGCGTTTTTCAACATATCTGGATGACCCGTCAAGACGATACTTTCTTGGATTGGGAAGTATAACTGCAAGATGGGCAGCCTCGTCAGGGTTCAATTGAAAAGCCGGTTTACCGTAATAATGGAGAGATGCCGCTTCAATCCCGAATATACCCTCTCCCCACTCCACAACGTTCAGGTAGAGTTCGAGGATCCTCCTCTTTGAAAGATTTTGCTCAATCCTCCAGGTTAAAATCGCTTCCCTGAGCTTCCTGACAGGGTTTTTTGACGGGGTAAGATAGAGGTTCTTCGCGAGTTGCTGGCTTATGGTGCTCCCGCCGAATTTAAACTTTTTTTTCTTAATATCTTTTTCGAGGGCCTTCTGGATCGCCTCAAAGTCAAAACCCTGGTGTGACCAGAATTTATCATCCTCAGCAATGAGCACTGCCTTTATAAGATAGGGGGATATGTTCGAAAGCGATACCCACTTCCTTTGAATTCTTATCCTTTTACCCTGTTGCCTCCACTCCTCTTCACGATATTCCATGAAGGATGTCTTTTTTGGATTTTCCCTTTTCAATCTTGAAATATCAGGATAAATCGCATAATAGCCAACAATGGCAATCAACGCCAGTATAAGCAGGAAAAGGATTGTCTTGATCAATTTCATGCAGAGAGCGAATTACTCAATCCACCTTACAAAATTATCAAGGCTCTCCCGTGGTGTTTTGAACTTATTTACGGGGCTGTCCCAGTCGGGATAGCCAAGTGCAACACCAATGACCACATCCTTATTGTCAGGGATATTTAAGAGTTCCTTCATATCGTCCGCGTAGGCATTGATAAGCCCGATAGGACATGTGCCCAGACCGAGATTATATGCAATAAGCGTAATATAACCAAGCACAATCCCGATATCCACGAGCCGGGCACTGGAAAAGGCATTGTCGAGACAGATGATGATTGCAGTGGGGGCACCATAAAAATTACAGCTCCCCTCGTTGATGAATCTGTTAAAATCGGTACCCATCTGCTCAAGGAAGGGATTCATAAGTTCAAAGGATGCAACTCCCCTTCGCGTGAAACTATCGGCAAGGGGTTTTACATTACCGGGACCGCAGGAGATCTGTTTTTCGCGATACAGCTTCACCAGTTTTCTGCTTAGCCTTTCCTTCTCCTCACCCATCATAACGGTAAACTCCCAGGGCTGGAGATTGATGGCCGAAGGTGCCTGTATTGCAATATTCAGTATTTCTTCCACTTTTTCTCTCGAAACAGGGTCAGGTTTGAATGCCCTGATGCTTCTTCTTTCCATAATTGTCTGTATCAAATCCATAATTTGTCCTCCATGTTCAATGCTTTGAGAATATATACCATATTTTATTCACGGTTCACAGGGGGATAGTTGAACGCTAAAAGTTAACAGCTCATGGCTGAAATCTCTTGACAATCTGATTAAATACCATGAAAATGAAGAATGGCGCCGGAATCTGAAATCTCTTTCGATACCATAAAGAACGTGAAGGAGGTTTATCTCGAATGAAGACAATTACCCATCAGAAGGCCACAGCTACGTACTGGTTTTATAAAGCTGCGTCCCTCTGGCAGGACGGGAAATGGACAGACCCGAAAAAGGCTATTGAATATCTGAATAAGGCTATCCGCATCAAATCTGATTTCGCGGATGCATACGTGAACCGGGGGACAGTATATGATAGCCTCGGGCAGTACCTGCGGGCAATCGAGGATTACAGTAAGGCTATCCGTATTACGCCGAATTATGCCGATACATACTTCAACCGGGCGAGAACATATGGGAAGCTCGGCCAGTGCCAAAAGGCAATTGAAGATTTTAGCAAGGTCATCACCCTCAAACCTGATGATGCCGATGCATACTGGAGCAGAGGGATTGTGTACGGCATGCTCGGTCAGCGCCAGCAGGCAATTGAGGATTACAGTAAGGCTATCCGTATCAACCCGGATCATGCCAATGCATACTTAAACCGGGGGGCAGTGCATGTGGAGCTCGGTCAGCACCAGCAGGCAATTGAAGATCTTAGCGAGGTTCTCCGCGTGAACCCGGATTTTGTGCTCGCATACTATAACCGGGGAATAGCAAACGCGGAACTCAAACAGTACCAACAGGCAATTGAAGATTTTAGCGCGGCCCTCCGCCTCGAACCTGATTACGCGGATGCATACTATAACCGGGGAATAGTGTACGAGAACCTCGGTCAGCACCAGCAGGCAATTGAAGATTTTAGCGAGGTTCTCCGCGTGAACCCGGATTTTGTGCTCGCATACTATAACCGGGGAGTAGCAAACGCGGAGCTCAAACAGCACCAACAGGCAATTGAAGATTTTAGCGCGGCCCTCCGCCTCGAACCTGATTACGCGGATGCATACTATAACCGGGGGATAGTGTACGAGAACCTCGGGCAGCGCCAGCGGGCGTCTAAAGATGTTAGTGAGGCTCTCCGCCTGAAACCGGAACTTGCGCTCGCATACTACGACCAGGGGGAACATGTCTGATGATAAAAACACCACACACGAATTTGTAAAAAAAACGGGCCCTGCCGTTAAGTGACAACTGCCTTATTTATTCTCTGTACCCTTTTCGGTCTTAATCAGTTTTTGAAGTTTTTGAATATAAGTTAAGCATTGGAAGCTGAGAAGTGCAGAAAGCAAAAAAACAGATTTTACTCTAACAATTTTTTCAAAATGGTCTATTATTAAAAATTGGTGCTTTCACCTACAAGTCAAGTATATGGCCTTTTCAGTAAATATGATGAATATTTATTGTAATCAATAATCCGGAGGAAGCTCAATATGTAGCAGCTTACAACTGGCAATCAATAAAATTAGATCGTGATAAAATGTGAGGATTTGTATTTGTACGGGGGCGATATGCAATGATCGCATTATAATATAACGCCCTGAAATCTTATCACGAGGTAGCCATGGCGCTGTATTGAAAGGGATACCGTGTGGTAAAACCCTTTGAACAGCAACTCAACCTAATTATCTGCAACTTCAATTTATGTACCGCGGTGGGCATTACCACCTGAAATAATAATGGCCAGATTAACGGGTGGTGGTGGAACTGTAGGAGAAAACCCCCGAGCCTGTGAATACCCTGTTTCAACCGCAGGTTTCTTTTTTTGTTGGAGTACCAGCCGTAGTAACGCACCATTTGAAAGGACTTTTCAGGTATATGCTGCGTAATGGAGGCGATGAACTCAATGAAACCTCTTCCTCCGGAGACTCACCGGTCTTTTATGCTTGACATAAAACTCACGTATCCTTACACTTTCCAAATAGAAGAAACTTTTTTTCAAGCTTGTGCTATTAGGGCTATTAGTCGCAAATTTGCCTGTGAAAGAAGGAGGGTGGTTATGGACAAAAAAGTTGTTGACCTGTACGATGAATACAGTCACGGTTTAATGGATCGTCGCGAATTTCTCAAAAGGTTATCCGTTCTCGCTGGTTGCACTGTAGCTGCGAACTCTCTTCTCGCCTTATTAGAAAACAACTATGCCAGAGCAGATTTGGTTCCGAAGGACGATCCTCGCCTTTATACGGAGGATACTAAATATCAGGGTGCAACAGGTGAAGTTCGCGCCAAGTTGGCAAGACCGAAGGGAGAGATAAAATTACCCGGCGTGGTTGTTATCCACGAAAACAGAGGTCTTAACGCACACATCGCAGATGTCACAAGGCGCGTGGCTTTGGAGGGTTTCATGGCCCTTGCTCCTGACGCCCTGTCGCCGGTGGGGGGAACCCCGGAAGACGAGAATAAGGCCATAGCCCTCATAGGACAATTAGACCAGCAATCGACGATAAAAAATTATGTCGCCGCTGTTCAATATTTGAAGACACATCCTATGTCTACGGGAAAGGTTGGAGTCGTAGGCTTCTGCTGGGGCGGAGCAATGGCAAACCAGCTTGCCGTTAACTTCCCTGATGTGTCGGCGGCAGTCCCTTACTACGGCAGGCAGCCTGCATCCGAAGATGTCCCCAGGATCAAGGCATCTTTACTTCTCCATTACGCGGGTCTTGACGAAGGGATCAATAAGGGTATCCCGGCATATGAAGCAACCCTGAAGAAAGCATCCATCGATTATAGGCTGTATATGTACGAGGGTGCCCAGCACGCCTTTAACAACGACACAAACCCTGCCCGATACAACAAGGAAGCTGCCCAGCTTGCATGGAAGCGCTCAATTGCCTTTCTCAAGGAGAAGCTCAAGACCTGACAATGCAAAGTCCTTGACGGACCTGTCACTTGCCCAGGCAGCAATTCTTGTACTTCCGGCTACTGCCGCAGGGGCACGGATCGTTGCGACCCGTTTTGGCACTGATCCGGGCGGTCCTGTCCGGGGTTGGTAATGTTTGCCCTTCAAGACGCTGCCGGCGCCACAGGGTTGATAGCTCTGCAACTAAAGGGCAGCAATGGGTAAAGAAGCGTTTATAGCCCGCACAGAGGTAGTTCAGGCCTCCTTCGCCATCCGGTGCCCGGAGGAAGCGGTCCTTCGGGCACCCGCCATTGCACATTGCCAGGACCTCGCAGGCCTTACAAAAGAGGGGCAGCTCATCCGATTTGGCCTGTCCGAAGGCCCTCTGCGATGGACTCTCGAGCATTTCAACCAGCGGAGTCTCACAGATATTCCCAAGGCGGTGCTCGAGGTCGACAAAGTGATCACAAGAAAAGAAGTCCCCGTTATGCTCAATGACCGGAATGTTTCCACAGGTCTTTCGAAAAATACATAGCGCATGCTCATGCCCGAAGGCCGTTTCGATTGCCTCCTCGAATATCTGCACTTTGACGCGCCCGATATCCTGACTCAACCACTCATCAAAAATGGTACAGAGAAAGACGCCGAAAGCTTCGGGCGGCACAGTGCGGTTGCTTACGCCGCGGGCGTCAGGCAGAAACTCGACCAGAGGCAGGAATCCCAGGTAGCGGGCACCAATCTGCTTGAAGAACCGGTAGACCTGGGTGGGGTATTGGACGTTCCGGTCGTGCACCACGCAAAGTATATCGAGGGGGATTAGGTGCTGCCGCAGTAGCGTATACCCGCGCATAGCTTGCTCGTGCGTGGGCTCCTGCTTCTTGCTGACGCGGTATTGATCATGTAATTCTGCCGGACCGTCAAGACTGAGCCCCACTCCGAAACCTTCTGCTGCCAAGAAACGACACCAGTCCTCATCAATGAGGGTACCGTTGGTCTGAATACCGTTGCTGATGCTCCGGCCGGGCGGTTGATGCTTGCGCTGCAGTGCCACAACCTTCCGAAAGTAATCCAACCCCAGGACGGTCGGTTCTCCTCCATGCCAGGAGAAATTGATCACCGGAGCGGGGGAAGCATGGATGTGCTGGACAATATACTCCTCAAGGATATCGTCAGGCATGCGAAAGG
Organism: Pseudomonadota bacterium; assembly: GCA_026388245.1. Lineage (GTDB taxonomy): Bacteria > Desulfobacterota > Syntrophorhabdia > Syntrophorhabdales > Syntrophorhabdaceae > MWEV01. The sequence goes on from JAPLKD010000066.1 coordinate 5,749, forward strand.
ATTCACCCTTTCGATATAGGTCTTCCTTCTTCAGATAATAACAGTAGTGACACTCCAGATTACAGACGGAGCCAGCGGGCTTGGCAAAAACTTGAAATTCACGGGACGCATTGACCATTCACAAATCCTACATGCCCGGATAGAACGCTATCAGGCGAAACACGATAAATATCGCCTATTACGAAAGGAGTATAGGGGAATTAACCTTGCCGGTCAAGGAGAAAAGAAACGGGGGGGGTGGATATTCATTAACGGGACGGGGAAGAATCTCTAATGCTGTGCCCTTTCCCAGCCTCCGCCGAGGGCTTTAATGAGAAGAACACTGGCAGTCATCCGGCGGCCCAGGATACTGACTGCCACCCTTTCGTTGTTTAAGACTGCCGCTCGTGCCACTATCACGTTGAGGTAACTCACCGTTCCCTGTTTGTACTGGTTGAGGGAAAACTCCAGCGACTTTCGTGCCGCATTCACCGCTTCATCTTGTGCCCGAGATTCTTCCTCAAGTATTCTAAGTGCTGCCACATTGTCCTCTACCTCCTTAAAACCAATAAGCACAGTTTGACGATAGGAGGCTACAGCCGCATCGTAGGCTGCCCGTGCCTGATCCGTCATCGCCCGCCGCAACCCGCCGTCAAAAAGAATCTGGGAGATGGCAGGACCGACAGCCCAGAAGCGGCTCGGCCAGGTGAGCCAGTTTGATACGTCAATACTCTCGTATCCTCCTGATGCACTCAAGGTCACTGTAGGAAAATACGCCGCCTTCGCTACTCCGATCTGTGCGTTTGCCGCCGCCATGCGCCGCTCAGCAGCGGCAATATCGGGCCGGCGCTCAAGGAGTTCCGAAGGGATACCCTCAGGTGTAACGGGTGGAACCGCATGAAGCGGTGCCGAAGGTAGCGAGAACTGCGACGGCGGCTTTCCCACAAGCACTGCAATAGCGTGTTCATACTGGGCACGCAAGACTCCCATGTCGATTGCCTGGGCCTGAGTGGATTTAAGCTGTGTCTCCGCTTGGAGTACATCGGCCCTGGAGACCACTCCGTTTGAATACTGGTTGGTCGTCAACTCCAGGGATCTGCGGTAGACTTCCACTGTTGCATCAAAAAGCTGCTTCTGGCGATCCAGGGTACGGAGCAGGAAGTAGTTCTCTGCAAGGGCAGCCTTGACACTGAGACGCACTGATTCGAAGTCTGCAGCACTCGCCTGGGCGCTGGCCCGGCTGGATTCTACCGTGCGGCGGATGCGGCCCCATATATCCGCCTCCCAGGACACGTTGCCAGCCAACAAATAGGTCGTGGTGACATTCGTCGGGGTCGCAAGCCCCTCCCTGCCAAGATTTGAGGACCCGCTGGCCCGGTTCGCGGAGGCTCCTGCAGTAGCCAGAGGAAAATAGGCAGCCCGGGCCGCCAGAACCAGGGCGCTCGCTTGTCTGAACTGTGCTTCGGCAATTGCAATGTTCTGATTGGCAATGTCGACTTGTCCTTCGAGTTCGTTCAGTTGAGGATCATTAAATACCTCCCACCAGGAACCCCGGATAATTTCATCCTTCGGCTGTGCCACCTTCCAGCCGTCCATCTCCTTGTAGGTTTCGGGAACGGTTACTGTGGGCTTAACATAATCTGGACCCATCGTACAGGCTGTCAGGAACATGGGAATCCATGTGACCATCAGCAAGATAACAAGTTGGTATACTCCTGTCCTGCCCTTTGTTCGTTTGATTAATGCTGCTATCCAGTTAAACATTACAGTCACCTCAATTTATCACAGACCATGCAGGTCCGGTGTTGTATCATGGTTCATCTGCTTCATGCACCATCCACGTCTGCCTTTGCACCACAGTCTGAACCGGTCAAGGTAAAGGTACATTACCGGCGTCGTATAGAGGGTGAGCATCTGGCTGATCGCCAGCCCGCCGACGATAGTAATGCCCAGGGGACGGCGAAGTTCCGATCCCACCCCTGTTCCGAGGGCCAGAGGGAGGGCACCGAGGAGCGCTGCCATGGTGGTCATCATGATGGGACGAAACCGCAATAAACAGGCCTCATAAATCGCATCCCCGGGTCCCTTTCCTTCCTTGCGCTCTGCTTCCAAAGCAAAGTCGACCATCATGATCCCGTTCTTCTTCACGAGACCTATGAGCAGGAAGAGACCGATGAGGGCAATGAGACTCAGTTCCGTACGGCAGATCAGAAGCGCCAGCAGTGCCCCCAAACCTGCTGAAGGCAGGGTGGACAGGATTGTGATGGGGTGTATATAGCTCTCATAGAGCATGCCGAGGACAATGTAGACCGCAACAAGTGCCGCAAGGATCAGGAGCGGTTGATTGGCAACCGAGTCCTTGAACGCCTGGGCTGTGCCTGAAAAACTGGTCCGGATGCCGGAAGGGAATCCCATCTCTCTTTCAGCCTTCTCGACTGCTGCTACCGCGTTCCCAAGCGGTACTTTAGGCGCCAGATTAAAGGAGATCGTGACGGAAGGGAACTGGCCCTGGTGAGGAACGGCAAGAGAAGTGGCAGACAGTTCGAACTTCGCAAAAGCGCTGAGCGGTACCATTGCCCCTTTAGTGGACTTTATGTAAATTTCCTTAAGTGTTTCTGGGCTTTGCCAGAAGCGGGGTTCAACGACCATGACCACGCGGTATTGGTTTAAAAGCGTGTACATGATAGAGACCTGACGCTGACCGAATGCATCGTAGAGAGTATTATCTATCATTGCAGCAGTAATCCCGAGTCGCGAGGCTGTATCCCGGTCGATTACGAGCATGGCCTGCAGCCCCTTCACCTGCTGGTCACTACTCACGTCAACCAGTTCAGGCAATGTACGCATTTTCAGGACAATGCGCGGGCCCCATGTGTAGAGATCCGAGATTTCTCCGGCCTGGAGTGTATACTGATAGAGGGCGTTGCCCCCTCTTCCTCCGATACGCAGGTCCTGTACGGGCTGAAGATAGGTAGGCGTCCCCGGCAGTCCTGCAAGCTTCTTCCGGAGCCTTGACATGAGCTCGCTTAAGCTGCTTTTCCGTTGTTCAAAGGGCTTCAGTGTAATAAACATGGATGCGGTATTCGCAGCACTGCCACCCCTGCCCCCGCCGGTGAAGCCGGCCACGTACTCCACATCAGGGTCTTCTTTAATGGTGTTTACCACAGTCGCCAGTTTTGCCTTCATGGCCTGAAAGGATATATCCTGTTCCGCCTGAATGGTGCCTCGAATGCGTCCGGTATCCGTTTCCGGGAAAAAACCCTTCGGGACAACGAAGAAGAGGCAGATATTGACTATGAACGTGGCCACTGTTACGCCAAGCATGAAGCGCGAGTGGCGCAGTGCCCACCTGAGCGTCACATCGTAACGATCCCGCATCCAGTTAAAGGCTCTCTCACTCATCCTGTAGAGCCAGTGGTGAGCATAGCTTTTTTCAGGTTTAAGAAGCATGGCGCACATCATAGGCGTTGTGGTGAGTGAGACCACGAGGGAGACCATGATTGCAGCGGAAAGAGTCACAGCAAACTCGCGGAACAAACGACCCACCATGCCGCCCATGAGGAGAATGGGGATGAATACGGCAACGAGGGAAATACTCATGGAAAGGACCGTAAAAGCGATCTCCTTTGATCCCCGCAATGCTGCTTGCATGGGGGATAGTCCCTTTTCCATATACCTGGTAATATTCTCGAGGACAACAATAGCATCGTCCACCACGAACCCGGTGGCGATAGTGAGCGCCATGAGGGAGAGGTTATCGAGATTATAATCACAGAGGTACATGATTCCGAATGTACCGATGAGTGACACTCCTACTGCAACAGCAGGAATGATGGTGGAGCGGATGTGCCTTAAGAAGCCGAAGACCACAAGAATTACGAGGGCAGCAGAAACGATGAGCGCCCTCTCAACGTCCTTCAGGGAACCACGTATGGGCGGTGTGCGGTCCTGGACGACTGATACCTTGACGCTCCCCGGCAAGGCGGCTGCTAATTGAGGGAGCAGATCACGAACTCGATCCACGGTTTCGATGATGTTTGCCCCCGGCTGACGGAAGATAATTACCATAACGGATGGTTTACCGTTCACGAGCCCAGCAGTATTCACGTCCTCCACCGAATCTTCCACGGTGGCCACGTCCAGCAGCCGTACTGCCGCACCGGCCCTGTAGGCAACGATCACCTGCCGGTACTGAACGGCCTGTCGAAGCTGATCATTGGCCTTAATCTCCCATGTTCTCGTATCGTCCGACACCTGCCCTTTCGGCTTATTTACATTAGTGGAGGCCAGCACGCCGCGCACATCCGCCATGCTGATCCCGTACTTGTTCAGCGCTGTGGGATTTAGCTCCACGCGGACCGCCGGAAGTGAACTGCCCCCTATAAATACCTGACCTACGCCCCTCACCTGTGACAGTTTCTGCTGCATTATACTCGATGCGGCGTCATACAACTGGGGCGTACCTATCACGTCGGATTGGAGGGCAACGATGAGGACAGGCGCATCGGCCGGGTTGACCTTGCGGTATGTCGGATTATTGGGAAGGTTCGGCGGTAAGAACCCCCGGGCTGCATTGATCGCCGCCTGCACATCACGAGCAGCACCGTCAATATTGCGGTTCAGGTCGAACTGCATCGTGATGTTTGTCGTGCCACGGAAACTGGTGGATGTCATTTCGGTTACACCTGCAATACGCCCGAACTGGCGCTCAAGAGGCGCGGCAACGGATGTTGCCATAGTCTCCGGGTCTGCCCCGGGTAGTCCCGCCGACACCTGGATGGTCGGAAAATCCACCTGGGGTAATGGGGCGACAGGCAGCATCTGAAAGGCAATCACACCGGAGAGTACTATCCCTAAAGTAATGAGAGTGGTCGCAACAGGCCTATGGATAAAAATCGCCGAGAAGTTCATTGACTTTTCGTGCCTTCCAGCTCGCTGCCCGTTCCCTTAAACCGCCGGAGCCGCTTTGCCATGCGGTCAAAGGCGAGATAAATTACGGGCGTTGTGTAGAGGGTCAGAATCTGGCTGATGATCAACCCGCCGACAATGGTGATTCCCAGAGGTCGGCGAAGCTCTGATCCCACACCTGTTCCCAGGGCCAATGGGAGGGCACCGAGGAGCGCTGCCATGGTGGTCATCATGATGGGCCGGAACCTGAGGAGTGAAGCCTGATAAATTGCATCCTGAGGGCTCTTCCCTTCCGTACGCTCGGCATCCAGAGCAAAGTCCACCATCATGATGCCATTCTTCTTCACAATGCCGATGAGCAGAATGATGCCGATGAGGGCGATGACACTGAACTCGGAGCGACAGACCATGAGCGCGAGAATCGCTCCCACGCCCGCGGAGGGCAGTGTAGACAGGATGGTAATGGGGTGGATGTAGCTCTCATAAAGTATCCCGAGGACAATGTAGACCGTGATAAGGGCTGCAAGGATCAAAAACGGTTCATTTGCCAGTGAGATCCTGAACGCTTGGGCAGTCCCCTGGAAGCTACCCCTGATGCTGGCCGGGAAGTCCATCTTTTTTTCAGCGGATTCGATGGCTGCTACCGCATGTCCCAGGGCTGCTCCGGGCGCTAGATTGAAGGAGATCGTCGCAGCGGGAAACTGACCCTGGCGGCTGATAACGAGCGGTCCAGTGGTCTCAGAGGTTTTGACAAATGCCCCGAGAGGCACCTGCCCGCCGTTTATGCCGCGAAGATAGATAGATTGCAGCGCTTCCGGACCTTTTTGGAAGTCGGGTTTAACGGCCAGGACAACACGGTACTGATTTAACTGCGTAAAGATGGTGGAGACCTGCCGCTGACCGAATGCGTTATAGAGGGCGTCATCAATCATCTGCGGTGTAATGCCCAGCCGTGAGGCTGTGCTGCGGTCGAATTCAACGAAGAGTTGCAGCCCTTTGTCCTGCTGGTCGCTGCTCACGTCACGAAGCTCGGGATGAGTACGGAGCGCATCAACAAGTTTGGGGGCTAATGTATTCAGCTCATCGAGGTCAGGATCCTCAAGGGTATACTGATACTGGGTACGGGCCACCCGTGCGTCGACAGTAAGGTCCTGTACCGGCTGCATGAATAGCGTGATCCCCTCGACCTTAGCCAGTTCCGGCTGGAGGCGCCGGATCACCTCGCTCGCGTTTACCCTCCTCTTTGAAAGGGGCTTAAGGTTAATGAGGACTCGTCCGCTATTGAGCGTAACGTTCGTTCCGTCTATGCCAATAAAAGACGAGAGGCTTTCAACTGCCGGGTCCTTGAGAATCACCCGGGCGAGGGACTGCTGACGGTCGGCCATAGCCGCGAAGGAGACCGATTGCGGCGCTTCTGAAATCCCCTGAATAACCCCCGTATCCTGGACAGGAAAGAAACCTTTGGGCACGTAGTAAAACAACAGAACCGTAAAGACCAGCGTACCCGCAGCCACCCAGAGAGTAGACCGCTGGTGCCTCAACACCCATGCCAATGTCCTGCCATAGAATCCGATCACCCGGTCGAAAACCCTTTGTGACGAGCGGTAGAACCTTCCCTGCTGAGCCTCGGTTTCGTGTTTGAGCAGCTTTGCGCACATCATGGGCGTGAGTGTGAGTGATACGACAGCGGAAATGACTATCGTAATACCAAGGGTAATTGCAAATTCACGGAACAGCCGTCCCACCACATCACCCATAAACAGGAGCGGAATGAGCACGGCGATGAGCGACACGGTCAAGGACAGGATGGTAAAACCTATCTGTTTGGAACCTTTCAGGGCTGCCTGAAGCGGAGGGTCTCCTGCCTCAATATACCTGGCCACATTCTCGATCATAACGATCGCGTCATCCACCACAAAACCGGTGGAAATGGTAAGCGCCATCAAAGAGAGGTTATTCAGGCTGAACCCCAGGAGATACATGGCACCGAAACTTCCCACAAGGGACAGGGGCACGGCCACACTGGGGATGATTGTTGCAGCTACGTTACGCAGGAAGAAAAACATCACCAGAACGACAAGCGCCACAGCGAGCATCATCTCAAACTGTACGTCATGGACTGACGCCCGGATCGTGGTGGTGCGGTCGGTCAGTACGGAAACCTGTACGGCAGAAGGCAAGGAATTTTGAAGCTGCGGCAATACATTCTTGATGCGGTCAACGACCTCGATAACATTTGCTCCAGGTTGACGCTGAATATTGACAACGACCGCCGGGTCACCATTCATCCAGGCTGCCTGTTTCACGTTTTCGGCATCATCAATCGCCTCAGCCACGTCAGACAACATTACGGGTGCACCATTACGATAGGCGACGACCAGGGACTGGTATTCCCGACTCGAAAAAAGCTGATCGTTGGCCCCGATTATGTAAGAAAGCCGTGGACCATCGAAGCTCCCTTTTGCCTGGTTGACATTGGCAGTAGCAATGGCGACTCTCAGGTCTTCCAGCGTCAGCCCATAGGCAGCCAGCGCCACAGGATTGGCATGAACCCGCACAGCAGGTCTCTGCCCGCCGCTGATACTCACCAGCCCTACCCCCGGGAGCTGAGAAATTTTCTGGGCAAATCGGGTATCAGCGAGGTCCTCCACTTGTGTGAGCGGCATGGTCTTTGAGGTCAGGGCAAGGGTCAGGATCGGGGCATCAGCGGGGTTTACTTTGCTGTACACAGGTGGGATCGGAAGATCTCGCGGCAGATAGGTGAAGGAGGCATTTATTGCCGCCTGAACCTGCTGCTCCGCAACATCGAGGCTTAGATCAAGGGTGAACTGAAGTGTAATTATCGAGCTCCCGCTTGAACTTGTCGAAGTCATCTGAGTAAGCCCGGGCATTTGACCGAACTGCCGCTCCAACGGCGCTGTCACGGATGATGCCATGACATCAGGGCTTCCACCCGGATAGAACGTACGTACCTGAATAGTCGGGTAATCGACCTGTGGCAAGGCAGATACCGGAAGCTGTTTATATGCCACTATGCCGCTCAGAAGAATGGCTGCCATCAGCAGGGTTGTTGCAACAGGCCGGGAGATGAAGGGGCGGGAAAGATTCATTTATTGGGATCCTTTCGGGAAGTTTCTTTACCCTGTCCTTTAATTTCTACCTTCACACCTTCCCTGAGCCTGTCTGCACCATCTGTTACTACCAGTTCGTCAGGCGACGCCCCTGTTTGGATCAAGGCTTCGATGCCCTGGACCTCACCGACACTCACCGGACGCATGCTCACGGTCCGGTCTTCCTTAACCACGTAAACGAATGTGCCCTGGGGTCCGCGTTGGATAGCAGATGAGGGCACGATAGTAGCGTTTCGCCTAACATCTACCAGCAAACGGGCATTAACAAACTGATTCGGAAACAGGTCGTTCTGCTTATTCTGGAACATTGCTTTAAGCTTAACTGTTCCTGTACCTGTATCAATCTGGTTGTCGATAGTAAATAGAGATCCTGTGGCAAGCTTCTCCTTTTGCTCCCGGTCATAGGCCTCCACGGGCAATTGCCCCCCTGTTTTGAACCTGCGAAGCACCTGCGGAAGATTGTCTTCAGGGATGGGGAAAATGACGGTGATGGGTTGAAGTTGTGTGATCACAACCAAGCCGTTTGTATCACCGGCGCGAACCATGTTGCCCGGGTCAACAAGACGAAATCCGATACGACCCGTGATCGGGGAGGTGATCCGGCAATAAACCAACTGCAGTTTTGCATTATCAATAAGCCCCTGGTCAACCTTGACAGCGCCTTCATACTGTCGAACCAGCGCCTCCTGTGTGTCGAGCTGCTGCTTTGAGATCGAATCCTGCTGCCAGAGCACCCGGTATCTCTGCAGATCGATTTGAGCATTTTTCAGGAAAGCTTGATCACGCGCCATCTGACCTTCAGCCTGGCCCAACTGTACCTCAAAAGGCCGCGGATCGATTACGGCCAGCAGATCTCCCTTGTTGACGATTTGACCTTCCTTGTAGAGGACCTCCATTAGTTGTCCGTCCACACGGGTCTTAACCGTCACCGTGTTGAGCGGAGTAACCGTGCCCAAACCGTTAATATATAAGGCTATATCGCCTTTTTTCACTGCCGCTGCCGTAACCGGCACGCTGCGTGTCTGAACGTTCATTCCTTTCTTGGCAGCACTTGATTGTGCCATCGGCTTTATTAAAAACACGTATACCCCGACGATAATAATACAAACCGCTGCCAGTAAAAGCCACCAGCGTCTGAACGATGTGGCAAAATAAATCCTTTTAGGAATATCGTTTTTTTCAGTTTCTTGTGTATCCATAGTATGTATGTCCTCCAAAGATTGTTGTAAGCTTATTCATGACTCCTATTTATTGCGGTCATTTGCCTCATCACCATGTACCTGAGTATTGTATTCCGGTTCCATAATGTAAATCGATCCCTTGATTTCTTCTCTACAATACGATATTCAAAGTATAAGCTATTGCAATAAATATACCGGAAAAAGAGGTTTTGGAAGTATTTTGAATCGTTGAAAAAATAACAAACACCATATAAAGAAAAACCCTTTATTCGACAAAGTTGTTGTCTTTTGCTTGCTAAATTCGACAAAGTTGTCGATGATTTGCGGCTCATACGCTCCTTAACAGTCCGCGAAGCGCAAACTCACAACAGCCTTTGACACTAAAAAAACCATCGGGCTCGAGGAGAATAGAAAGAACGAATCCGCGCAGCACAGCGATCACTATTTTTGTCACCTCCGCAACGTTGCATTCAAAGAAATCACCTGTCCGAACACCCTCCTTAATTATTTTCTCCACAAGTTTCCTCTGTTTTCGGAAAAACTTTTTTTTCACATCAATCCCGAATGCAAACCCTTTATCTCTGTTTTGAGCCAGGATGATTTCTCTGTGTTTTCTTGCATACTCAAGGTTGATCTTAATAACTTTTCCAATTGCCTCAGCAGGGTTGTTCACGCCCTCAACAGCCCTTTCCATTTTTTCGGAGAGTTCATCCAGTCTCTCCTTCAAGAGGGTCAAACACAAATCTTCCTTGTTCCTGAAATAGAGATAAATACCGCCGACACTCATATTGGCATTATTGGCAATCATTCTCATATTTGCACCGCTATATCCGTGCTCTGAAAATGCCTTCAATGCGGCATTAAGAATGTTGCTTTTTGAATCTTTTGCTGAACGTATGTTCATGTGAACTTATGTTCAGAATATAAAAGTTATCATTATATGTCAAGAACTATATACATAAAAACAGGCTCTTTCTGAGACTTCAAAAAGTGCACCTTACAACCGGCAATCAATAAAACCAAGCAAGAACAAAATGTGTAGATTTGTGTTTGAAAGCCAGTATGTTTCCTATTTGATCAAAACTATTACAGGAAGGAGTGCTCAACAGCAATGAAAACAGAGATCCCTTTATTTTGGGTGCCTTATATCAATTCGCGGTTTTGCACGTCTTCCCTCTTCCCCCACCCCAATGGCGCGCGAAGCGCTCTCACGCCTGAGGTTTCTTGTGCGGCTTTTTCTTCTCCGGCGGAGGTTCAGGAGCAATAGGTATCCGCAGTTCCACTAAAGCACAGAAAACATGCAGCTCATCAAGAAGCGCCACAAGGTCAGGTTTTGTGTATTTTTTGGTGCCCATCTCAAGGAAGTTTTAAGTTCCAAGTTTTAAGTTTTAAGTTAAGAACAGACAAAATCACTGATGCAGCTTTGAGATGGTTAGTATTATTATGTGGGGGTTCAACACAAAACTCAACACTCAAAACTCAACACTGTTTCTAAGGTCAGGACATTCGAGGTTCGCAGCGAAAAGATACCCCTGCGAAACGGGGAGCGTTCTTTGCCTGATAGCTGTCTGAATCTCATCGGAAAGTTTCAAAAGTGAAATCCCGTTAAACAGCGTAGTTATTGACTTTCCGGTGATCTCAAGAGTTTCTATAACTGTTGTAGAAAAACCCTCCGATACATAGTCAGGGGACCGGTTATAATTTACCAGCTCACCCATCACCCCGTCCACATCATACCCCTTATCCGGATGTTTCGCCTGGATGAATGCGAGAATTCCTTTGGCTTGGTCCATGGGGTTTAAGTCCTAATCAAAACCATAACGCCCATTGCCCTTGTCATCTATCATTTTAAGGGTAGGCTGCGATAGCGGACGGATGTTTCGTCAACGGTGACTACGGCTCCCTCTTTTAGTTGATTTTCAATTGCACTCACAGCATCAATGATTCTGGCAGTTATGAAATCAGGCTTCGCATTTTCGACCCTGAGGTTAATCAGGCTTGGTTTTGCATACCCACCTATCGCCAAAAGCATCGAGTAATCAAGGTCATGTGTTATAATGACTTTATTCTTTTCTTTCGCATATTCGAGTATGTCTATATCTTTGCTGCCAATATCCATTACTTCAGATACCCTTTCGATACTCCAGCCCATTTCCCTTAATTTTAAAACTGTCAATGGCGATATGTTCATATTCGCAAAAAAATCAAGTTCAGGCATTCACAACCTTTTTCAGCGGAAGCGACTTTGCCTTTTCAGAAGAAAGCCATGCTGCATATTTAAGAGACTGGACAATATCCTCCTCGACAAGTTCCGGATAAGCCTGCAAAATTTCTTCCTTAGTCATACCGCTGGCGATCTGTTTAAGGATTATAGAAACTGTTATGCGCATTCCTCTGATAGTGGGCTGACCAAGACAGACTTCCGGGTTGATGGTGATGTGATCTAATTCTTTCATAGTTTTTGCTCCCTCAAATAATCCATCATTTTTCCTTTCATTTTCTACCAAACAACATAAAATTGCAATTGATTTTTTCCCGTTAGGGACAAAATCTTTTATGTTAACGGATATTTCTATAAAGAGAGGGTTTTTTGAGGGAGCAAAGGGAGCCTTGCAATGACACATTTAGTAGCAATTGTCCCGCCTTCGGCAGGATTAAACCGTACGGATTGCCCTGCTACCCCGAAGGGCGTGGCCAGGGATTGCGGATATCGGATTTCAGTCTCCGCTCTATGCTCCTTCCACGCAGGCTGAAGCCTGCGGCTACCAACTCTATGCTCTATGCCTGTCCTCGCGTAGCGGGGGCTCTACGCTCCTCCGGCCTTTACGTCTGAAAAACGTATGGACTTTTCGTTAATTTTCCTGTAAAATTCGTCAGATCGGGGCGTAGCGCAGCATGGTTTAGCGCACCTGCTTGGGGTGCAGGAGGCCGCAGGTTCAAATCCCGTCGCCCCGATATTATTTTAGCTGACGGCCATTAGCAGGCAATAATAACCGCACAATCAATGCCTTTTCTGCTGATAGCCAATTACTAATCGCCAATAGCTTTACTTGGGACGGTCTTTTTTGTTAATCCTTTTAACCAACGATGACGGCATCGATTCTGAAGGTCTTGTTTCACTTAAAGACCGCCTTTCACAACAACATGAAGTGTGTGCTATTGCACCGGAGAGAGAAAGAACCTGTATCGGACATGCAATTACCATCCATAAGCCCTTGAGGATAAAAGAAGTCGGTAAAGGGCTCTTCTCTACGAACGGCACCCCTGCTGACTGTGTGTTGCTGGGAATCAGGGTTCTCCTCCGGAAAAAACCTGACCTTGTCATTTCAGGGATTAACAAGGGTCCCAATATGGGGCAGGATGTAAATTATTCAGGCACCGTTGCAGCAGCAAAAGAAGGGACATCCCTCGGGGTCTCCTCCATGGCAATCTCTATCAGTGCACGAACGGACTATCTTTTTAGCGATGCAATTACAATTATCACCGGAATTATTGAGAAATCCAGGAATATTGCCTTCCCTGATCACACGTTTTTAAACATCAATATCCCCAATATTCCGCAGCACGATATAAAAGGTTTTATGGTGACAAGGCTCGGGAAAAGGATATATAATGATGCGGTTATTGAAAGAGTCGATCCAAGAGGGAACAAATATTACTGGATCGGCGGAAATGGTGTAAGTTATGAAAGCATTGAAGGTACAGATTTTTATGCAATTGAAAGAGGCTATGTCTCAATTACACCATTGGGTCTGGATATAACGAGTAATAACTCGATTGATATATTCAAAAGACATTTTGGGAGCATTTTCGGATGAAATTTTATATCGAGACCTTTGGTTGTCAGATGAATGAGCATGATTCGGAAAAGATGGATCACCTTCTCCAAACCGGCGGCTTTGAACTGGCAAAAGATACAATAGACGCCGATGTGATTATTGTGAATACATGCTGCGTGAGAGAAAAGGCCGAGCAGAAATTTTACAGCTATATGGGCAGGCTGAAGGACTTGAAGATAAAGCAGGGCAAGATACTGGGCATCACAGGATGTATTGCCCAGCTTGAGAAAGAGGGGATTAAAAAGAGGCTGCCCTTTATCGATTTTTCGCTTGGACCTTCAAGCATCCATAAAATTACAGAGGCCATCGAACATGCAGTCCGGAAGACCGATTTCCTCGACTTTTCGGAAAACGGGTATCACCCTTCCGCGTTCGTTACACCGGAAAACAAAAACAATGGCGTTAAGGCGTTCGTTACCATCATGAAGGGCTGTAACAATTTCTGCAGTTACTGCGTGGTCCCCTATGTAAGGGGGAGAGAGGTAAGCAGGGAGAGCAGCGACATATTGAACGAAATCAAAGGCCTCGTCAAAAAAGGCATAAAGGAGGTAATACTCCTCGGCCAGAACGTAAACTCCTATAACAAAGCCAATAACGACATGTCCTTCCCTGAGCTTCTTGAGACAATAAACGGGATTGACCGGATTGAGCGGATCCGGTTTGTCACATCGCACCCGAAGGACCTTTCAATTAAGCTTATTCATTGCTTCGGAAGGCTGGATAAGCTATGCGAGCAGATCCACCTCCCCTTTCAGGCCGGTTCCGACAGGGTTTTGGGGCTTATGAACAGGGGTTATACTGCCGATGAATATATCGATAAGATAGCTCAATTGAGGAACTGTTGCGATGATATTGCCATTACAACGGACTGCATCGTTGGTTTTCCAGGAGAAGACAAAGAGGCATTTGACAAAACCATGGAACTGATACAGCATGTGAAATTTGACGGTATATTCTCCTTTGCCTATTCCACGAGAAGACACACGGCTGCATCAGCCCTGCCCGAAGAAGTGCCGAAGGAAGTAGCCCTCGAAAGATTGAGGCATCTGCAGGAAGTTCAAAAGGCCATAACTCTGAAAAAAAACAGATCAATCGAAGGAAAAATCGTTGAAGTCCTTGTGGAGGGTACCAGCAAAAACTCGGAAGAAGAGATTACAGGCAGGACCAGGACAAACAAAATTGTAAATTTTAAGGGTAAAAGAGATATGGTTGGGAGGATAACCGATGTTCATATAGTAAAAGGTTGCGCCAATTCACTCAAGGGCGAAAAACCTAAGATCAAGGAGGCACGATATGCTTAAAGAAATGAAGGTAGCGGGCATAACCGTAGACCCTTTTACAAACACGCCTATAGTGCTTCTTAAAGACCTTGAGGATAAGGATGTTCTCCCTATCTGGATCGGGCTGCTTGAGGCATCAAGCATTGCCACTGCCCTGGAAAACATCAATACACCGAGGCCTATGACACACGACCTCGTAAAAAATATTCTGGATAATCTGGGCGTGAAGATCGTAAGGGTTGAAGTAAACGACCTGAAAGACAACACATATTACGCGCTACTCCATCTTGAGGTTGATAACAAACGACTCGTTGTTGATTCGAGACCAAGTGACGCCATAGCTATTGCATTAAGAACAAATGCACCCATCTTTGTGGACGAGAGCGTCATTAAAAAATCCGCAAAAGTTGACCTTTCGACAAAGGGGGATAAGGTTGTGACCGAAGCAGGTGACTGGGAGGATATTCTTGAAAACCTCTCGCCGGATGACTTCGGTAAATATAAAATGTAACGAAAATAAAGTTTCTATAGTTTCTCTGGTCTATTTGGTTTTTTCGGTTTACAACAATAGAAACTAAAGAAACAAGAAAAACTATAGAAACAAGAAAAACGGGGTTCAAAGATGATAGACTTGCACACACACACACTTTTAAGCGATGGAGAACTTCTTCCTGCCGAATTAGCGCGAAGAGCGAAGGTGAAGGGTTATCGCGCTATAGGCATATCGGATCACGTTGACCATACAAATATTGAGAATGTTGTTACATCAATGCTCAGGTTGAGTAAACACATTGCCTACCACGAAGGAATCACGATTCTACCTGGCGTTGAAATAACACATGTTCCAAAGGATATGATAAGGGAACTTATCGGCCTTGCAAGGAAACTTGGTATCTTCTACGTGGTTGTCCACGGCGAGACTATTGCCGAACCCGTAGAAGAAGGGACAAACAGGGAGGCCATCGTGGGCGGGGCAGACATCCTTGCCCACCCGGGACTCATTACCGAAGATGATGTAATTCGTGCAAAAGAAATGGGTGTTCTCCTCGAAATAAGCGGGCGAAAGGGGCATTCCCTCGCGAATGGCCACGTGGGAAAGCTGGCAGAAAAACATGGTGCAAAACTCATATTTAATACCGACTCGCATAGCCCATCCGATCTGGTGAGCAAAGAACAGGCAGGAAATGTTGTATTGGGGGCAGGGCTGACCTCGGGGGCGTTTGATACAATGCAGCAAAACGCCTTTGAACTTTTGAAAAGGGCCACGGAAAAGAGAAAATGAAATTAACGATTGATGAAAACGTTAAAGGAATCCCTCACTACCCCAAGGCCGCCATGTATGGTCTCGACGATGGGTGGGTAAGGCTCGCCTCAAACGAAAACCCTTTCCCGCCATCTCCCGGGGTGCTTTCTGATATACTCGAAGCAATCCCATACATAACACGTTATCCCGGCGGCGAATATGAATTGAAAGCAGCGATTGCAGAAAAATACGGGACAAAGCCCGAACAGATTGTACTCGGAAACGGCTCTGATGAGCTTATCGAGATGGCACTTAAAACAATGAAAAGCAAAAGGAAAAACGGGGTGATTATATCCGACCCTTCTTTTGCCTTCTATGCCATAGCATCAAAGATTTACGGATACGAAGTATGCAGGGTTCCGCTTGATAAACATATGCAGGTTGACCTCAACACGATCCGCGATGCAATCGATGATCAAACTCGTGTTATATTCTTAAACAATCCGCTCAACCCCACAGGAACCATCTTCGAAGAAAAGGCTTTCACGGTTTTTCTAAAGGGAATACCGGCGGATGTGCTTGTTGTTGTTGATGAAGCATACGCGGAGTTTGTAGAAAGCACAGGGTTTCCTCATTCTTCCAGATATATAAACGACTTTCCTGTTCTCACGTTGAGGACATTCTCAAAGGCCTATGCCCTCGCCGGTTTAAGGGTGGGGTATGGCATCTGCGAAGCCTCTCTGGCCTCTTTTCTTGAGAGGACAAAGCAGCCATTCAGCGTAAACATAATGGCATTGATCGGCGCAAGGGCCGCATTAAATGACGAAAAGCATCTGAAAAAGGTGCTTAACAATAACAAGAAGGGGAAAACATACCTCTATAGCGCCTTGAAAGAACTGTCGATAGAATATGTTCCAACAGAAGCCAATTATGTGCTCTTCCGGATCGGGAAGGGGGCTGAAGCAATTACAAAAAGACTCTTTGAAGAAAAAATCCTGGTAAGGTGGATGGGCGCCTATAACCTTCCGGAGCATATAAGGGTATCAATAGGCAGGATGGATGAGAATATGCGGTTTATAGAAGCGCTGAAAAAATTACTGCGAAGTTGAGAAGACGGGAAGACGGGAAGTTAAGAACCAAGGCCTCCTTGCCAAAAGGGTGTTGGGGGATTAATTTCTTACCCTCTTTACTTTTTACCCTCTTTGATATTTTAATAGGCAGGCAACGATTAAAATGAAAAAAGACTTGATCATCACCATTGACGGTCCGAGCGGTGCCGGTAAAAGCACCGTTGCGAAGATGCTTGCGCGGTCTCTCGGTTATACATACATTGATACAGGTGCCATGTACAGGGGAATAGCGTATGCGTATCAAGCGGAGAGCGGAGAGCGGAGAGCAGAGAGCGTAAGCCCATTAAATGATATGGAAACGTTTCTTAAGGGTTTATCGATACGGTTTGAGTTTGGAGAGACTGCAAGGGTTTTTCTTGACGATAAAGATATCAGCGAGGACATCAGGGCCCCGGAAATATCGCTATTGGCATCAAACCTCTCACAGAAGAAAGAAGTGAGGGGGTATCTCACAAGAAAACAGAGAGAAATAGGGGAAAAGGGCGGAATCGTCATGGAGGGGAGGGATACGGGAAGCGTTGTCTTTCCTGATGCCGATATAAAATTCTATCTTGACGCCAACCCTGATGAACGAGCAAAAAGGCGGCACATTGAATTATCGGCAAAAGGCATTGATGCTGAAATATCCCGCGTGAAGGAAGAGATGTTAAAGAGGGACAGGGACGATTCCGAGAGAGATATCGCACCCCTCACAATACCACAAGGGGCTGTTGTTATTGATACGACCGGGATAGACGCAAAAGGCGTGGTGGATGCACTATTAAAACATATCCGTAGATTAACGCAGGGCTTATATGAGTGTGCGGGGAAGAATGAAACGTGAGCCCCTGAATAGCTCACACCGTGAGCGAGAAGGGGAGGCCGGGGCACCCGCAAAGCGGGTCGTGGCTTTTGCCGGTGGAGGGGGCGACGTGAGCCCATATAATAGGCTGGGGCAGTAATGCAGGTTCTGAAGACAAAACATTTAGGTTTTTGTTTCGGTGTGAGAAGGGCAATAAACATAGTCGTACGGGAAGCGGAACAAAATAAAGGAAAAATTTACACGATAGGCCCTATCATACACAATCCTCAGATGGTGGATAATCTCAAAGAAAAGGGGATAATACCCGTTGATGACGTTTATCAGATTGACGATGGTGTTGTTGTGTTCAGAACTCACGGGATAAAAAAAGAGGAGGAGGCGTACACAAAAGGCAAGGGCCTGCCCATCATTGACACCACATGCCCCTTTGTGAAAAGGGTGAGACAGCGCGCAATTTTCCTGAAAAAAAATGGGTATAAAGTGGTTATTGTGGGGGATAAAAACCACCCTGAAGTGAAAAGTGTGTTGAGTTATTTGGATAATGATGGTATTGTACTGCAAATACCCACTTCTATTAAGGAAAAAAAGATAGGGGTGGTAAGTCAGACTACACAGGACAAAGAAACCTTTTTCAACATCGTTCGGGGTCTAATAGAGGGGGTCGAAGAGCTAAGAGTTTACAATACAATATGTCAAAGCACCAAAGTACGACAGGATGAGGCGGCCGCGCTGGCCTCAAAGGTAGATATAATGCTGATTGTTGGTGGAAAAAACAGCTCGAATACGACAAAGCTTTACAATGTGGTAAAAAAAGTGCAACCGATTACATACCACATTGAGACTGAAAAAGATATAATGCCTGAATGGTTTTCGGGCGCGAACAAGGTTGGCATAACAGGGGGAGCCTCTACCCCGGATCATATTTTAGATATAGTGGAGAGGCGGGTAAAAAATCTTTAGGGGGCTCACATGTTAGATACCGGCGAAACGGGAGTACAAAAAGAAAAAACTCAAGAGGAGATGAGGGCACTCTATGAGACTTCCATGAAGAGCCTGCAAGACGGTAATATCTTAAAGGGAAAAATCCTCAACATCAATGGTGACACCGTCATTGTGGATGTTGGATTAAAGTCTGAAGGTAAGATCTCCATTAACGAATTTATCAGCAAATCAGGTGAACAAAGGGTTCAGGCAGGCGATGCAGTTGAGGTAATGATTGTTGGGAGGGAAAGAGAATTCGGGCTGCTTCTCCTCTCAAAGCAAAGGGTCGATTTCATCAGAACATGGCAAAAGATAAATAAATCCTTTGAAGAAGGAACTCACGTTGACGGAGATATTGTTTCGGAAGTAAAAGGTGGTTTTTCAGTAGATATCGGCGTTAACGCCTTCCTCCCCATATCTCAGGTGGACATCAAGCCCGTAAAAAATGCCTCTTCGTTCGTCGGCAGGCATCTGAGATTCAAGGTTATCAAGGTAAACCAGCGAAAAGGGAATGTCATCGTTTCTAGAAGAACATTTATGGAGGAAGAAAGAGATAAAAAGAAAAGCGAGTTCTGGAAAAACACCAAAAAGGATCAGGTCCTTTATGGTTTTGTACGAAATATAACCGACTATGGTGTCTTCATAGATCTTGGCGGGGTTGATGGTTTTCTCTATCTCAACGAAATCACATGGGGGAGGATCACACATCCAAAAGAATATTTAAGGGTCGGCGATGAGGTAAAGGTCAAAGTATTGGAGGCAGACGCAGAAAAAGAGAAGGTGTCTGTCAGCATAAAACAACTCAAACCAGACCCATGGCTTAAGGTAGAGGAAAGGTATCCGATAGAGGAAAAGGTAAAAGGCAAGATTGTAGGGATTGTTGACTATGGCGTTTTCGTGGAACTCGAGCAGGGCGTGGAAGGGCTCCTCCACATCAGCGAGATGAGTTGGGACAGAAGGATTAAAAATCCGGGCAAAATTGTAAAAAAGGGTGAATGGATCGAGCTCGTCGTTCTCGGAATAGATAAGGAGAAAAAACGAATTTCTCTGGGCCTGAAGCAACTATTGCCCGACCCATGGGATGAGCTTGCCCAGGAGTATCCTGTTGGATCAATAATTGAAGGAAAGGTAAAAAACATTACTGATTTCGGTATGTTCATCGGAATCGGAAACGGAATAGATGGTCTGGTTCACATGTCGGAAGTCTCATGGTCAAGGAGAAAAAAGGCTGTTTCTGATACCTATAAAAAAGGAGCAATGTTAGAAGCCCTTGTTATTAATATAGACAAAGGACAGAAGAAGTTTTCCCTGAGCATCAAACAATTAAATGAAGACCCGTGGACTGGTCTCACAAGCCGCTATCACGTAGGGGATATTGCTGACGGTTACATAACAAGTTTAACCGATTTCGGCATTTTTGTTGAGATAGAAAACGGCATAGAAGGTCTTATCCACATATCAGAGGTAGACGAAGCAAAGGGGAAACACCCTTCCGAGTTTTTTAAAATTGATGATAAGGTGAGGGCCATGGTTCTCAACATAGATGAGAGAAATAAGAGAATTGGCTTGAGCATCAAGGCAATAAAGAAAATTGAAGATGACAGGACAATGGAAACATATACCAGGGAAGAAGGCTCCCTCTCAACGCTCGGGGATTTTTTTGAACAGGCAATAAAAAAGGACAACGCAGAAACCACTGAAAACCCTGGAGAGTAAAGTGCCTATCAAGAAAGAATTACTCGATATACTCTGCTGCCCTAAATGCAAGGGTGATATTAGCCTCAACGAATCGCAGGATGGTTTTATATGTGATGCCTGCAAATTAATGTACCCCATCAAGGACGACATACCGATAATGCTTATCGATGAAGCTATCAGCATCGCTTCTAAATAGATACAGGTGCTTACAGACTCCCTCCTTATTCTCGCAATAAAGCTTTTCCAACAATTCGTTCGTATCTTGCCGGAAAATGGCCAGCAGGGGGTTGGTGTTTTTTTTGGAAGGATTGCCTTTCACATCCTGAAAAAAAGGCAATCCATCGCTATCACCAACATAAAAAGGGTTTTCAGCAATTCAGATGCTTCCTGGCAGAAACATATCGCAAAAAAATGTTTCGAAAATATGGGGACCAACTTTATTGAACTTCTCCTTGTCCCATATCTTTCAGGGGCAGAATACAATCTGCGTTTCAGCATAGACGACAGGCAGTTCGCAGATGAAGCGTTAAAGATGCACAGGGGGCTCATAGCCCTTGTATTCCATTACGCCAACTGGGAAATTATGGGTATTACATCACGCTTTTTTGAAAACGATGTTATTGCACTTGCACGTCCGCTAAAAAAACACGTAAAGTTGAACAACTTTCTCAATAGCCTAAGAATATCAACGGGCCTTAAAATTCTTCCCAATATCAACACCAGCAGGGACATTATGCGCTGCCTTAAAGAAGACAATATAATAGCAATACTTGCTGACCAGAGGGAAAAAAGGTCGAGGGGAGTCTTTGTTGAGCTTTTTGGTGAAAAGGTCCCTACCTCAAGAGGGATTGCCATGATAGGCATGAAAACGGGTGTGCCTGTTATCCCCTTTTATCTGGTACGCAAAGGATTCCTAAGGTACACACTGGTTTGTGGTAAACCAATAGATATGGAAAGAAAGGGGAATATCGAAGAATTGATCCACAAAAATACAAGGAAAATAAATGCATTCCTCGAAACTATCATACTCAAGCATCCTGAGGAATGGTTCTGGGTACATAGACGTTGGGGGAGAGACGCTTCAACCAGAAGGGGGAGCGGATCATTAAAACCACTATTTTCCGTAAAAGATGGAGTCTAACAACCAGCCCGTTTTGTCAAGCCAGCCCTGCGACTTCATGTGTTTCTCCATTCCCGACAATATATCATGTCCGGAAAGCTCCTCGTAACTTCTTAAAAAGAGAATCTTTTCTTTAATACTTACGGTAACATACCCTTTTCTTGCCATCTTTTCTACATACCTGTTGAGTCTCCAGAACATGCGCACCATATCTTTTTTTGTTATTGGCCCAATGCAGGCCTTATCGAAATCGAGGAACTTCATGTCATTATTATGTGCAATCAGTATGTTGTTAAGGTGCAGATCGGGATGATAGACCCCAACCCTTTCGAGGTCATACATATGGCTGGCAAGCTTTTTGATGATCTTTAGCCTTGTCCCGGGTTCAGTTTTTGAAAAAAAATCCAACAGGCTTATTGCATCTTCTTCAAATACCGTAAGGAGATACGGGATTTTCATTGCGCCATATGTTTCAATTATTGCACAGTAGGGCTCAACAACAGGGAATCCCACTTTTTTTAAATAATGAATAATCTCCAGTTCCTCTATGGCCCTTTTCCCGGAAAAAAAATAATCCTTTGTGAACCCCCTTAATAAACCGCCGTGTATATATTTTCTGCACGCTATTCTTTTGCCGTCTACTGTCAGTACTTTTATGGAGTCTCTCCCTTTACCTTCCAGCACAGCTGCCTTCAAAAAGGCATCTATCAGGACAGAGGGCTCAACTGCCCCATCCTGCAAGTAAAGATGAAACTTTCCATATGTATCCTTTCTCAAGCTGTACACTCCCCCTAAAAAACCCTTTGGTTACACGCTATGTTTTCCTTTATATCTCCATCAAACTTTACCATAATTGTGCCCGTCTGTGCTATAATTACCACGGTTCATTTGTATTATCAAAGTCTATTGTGCTAACTATGCGATTCATTGCAGACCTCCATATCCATTCAAAATATTCACGGGCCACCAGCAAGGATATGACCCCTGAGGCGCTATGGAAATGGGCCCAGTTAAAAGGCATAACAGTTGTAGGTACGGGTGATTTTACCCATCCTGCATGGTTTCAGGAGTTGAGGGAAAAGGTTGAGCCGACAGACAACGGGTTGTTCAGGCTGAAAAAGGAATATGAGACAAATGATGTCCCCGATTTGTGTAAGTCAGATGTCTTTTTTATGCTTTCCTCCGAGATCAGCTCCATCTACAGCAAAAACGGAAGAACGCGGAAGATACATTCCATAGTCCTTGTCCCTGACTTTGCCAATGTTGCAAAAATCCAAACAGTGCTTTCAAAAATCGGAAACATAAGGTCCGACGGGAGACCCATACTCGGCCTCGACGCTAAAATGCTTCTGAAAATTGTTATGGATATATGCCCTCATGCCATGGTTATACCTGCCCATGCATGGACCCCCCACTTTTCCGTATTCGGTGCCGCATCAGGATTTGATTCTCTTGAGGAATGCTATGAGGAACTCACCCCGCATATTTCAGCCATTGAAACGGGGCTTTCCTCAGACCCTTCCATGAACTGGAGGCTTTCTGCGCTTGACCGTATAACATTAATTTCGAACTCTGATGCCCATTCGCCGTCCAAAATGGGGAGAGAGGCAAATATCTTCGATACGGAGTTATCCTATAAAGCCATAACAAATGCCATTAAAACAAGAGAGGGTTTTCTCGGTACCATAGAGTTCTTTCCAGAAGAAGGGAAATACCACTATGACGGGCACAGGGTGTGCGGCGTCAATCTCTCCCCGAAGGACACGGTAAAGCACAACTACCTCTGTCCCGTGTGCGGAAGAAAGGTTACTGTAGGCGTTATGCACAGGGTTGACAAGCTTGCGGACAGGGAAGACGGCTTTAAACTGAAAGACGCACCGCATTTTTACTCCACAGTCCCCTTACCCGAAATCCTCGGGGAATGCCTTAATGTGGGTGCAAGCAGCAAAGCAGTAGACAAAGAATACCGGAAACTCCTCCACAACCTCGGCAATGAATTCAAAATCCTCATGGACGTTCCCCTTGACAACATTGATGCGGGTACACCTCTTATCAGAGAGGCTATATCGCGCGTGCGTTCCGGTAACGTCCATATTACGCCGGGCTTTGACGGTGAGTATGGTAAAGTTAAAATCTTTGAAGAGACTGAGCGGAAGAAAATTAAACTTGTTAAAATTATACAAAATAGTTATCCTAAAACATAAAAGGTGATTTGTATGAAACGAATACTTTTAATTGATTTTGAAAATGTACAGAAACTTGATTTTGAACTTATCGATCTTACAGATACTGAGATTGTAATCTTTGTCGGTAAATCCCAGAACAGGATCCCTTTCCCCGTTGTGGAAAAGACTCAAACCCTCGGTGAACGGGTTAAATGGCTTAAAATAGCCGGTGACGGTAAAAACAATCTTGATTTTCACATCGCTTTTGAATTGGGTTGCTTATGTGAAAAGTTTAAAAAAGACATCGAATTGATCATACTTTCCATGGACAGCGGATACGACTCGCTAATGAGGTATATAAACGGTTCGGGCATACCCATAAAAAGAATTTCAAATCTTGCTGAACTGGCCGACAGCAAAAAACAGCTCCCCACCTCAAAGTTTACCGGCCTTGTGGTTTCAAATCTAAAGAAAATCGATAACCAGAAACGTCCAAGAACCGGTGGGACGTTAAAGAAACATGTTGAGTCATTATTAAGAGACAGGGCAAGCGCAAACGAAATTGATCTGATAATCGAAGAGATGTTCATTGCCGGACTGCTGACACAAACGAGCAATCGGCTGAAATATGACCTCGATCCTCCCAAGGAATAAAAGACAAGCACGACGGTTTTGTCAAACCCTTCCAAATATTCAGTGTAACCACAGATAAAATCTGATTTTATCCCGGATTTATCATTAGAATCATCATGGGTGGTGTCGGACCATCCCTCGCAAACACGCTCATTCCGCTCCAGCGTCTTCAATCGCTCGCGTTCGGCTTCGGAACTTTTGCTTAACAGCAAAAGACCAAGCTTCCTCGCCTCTCGACGGTTTGCTCCGGGATACCCCGACACCTTCCTAACAACATATTTGGGATAAAATCTGATTTTATTAATGGCGGAAGTACATGGGAATCGAACCCACCTACCAGTTCTTCACCGGTACACTAGTTTTGAAGACTATGAGGCCCACCAGGCGCCTTGGTACTTCCGTACAAATAAATAATAGTGAATGCACGGGATAATGTCAACCATAGAAGCAACTAAGGTTTTTACGGTGCGAAATTGGAAAGCTGATACGAGGCGTCTTTCTTTTCTAACTTCTCTATTTTCTCTATGATTTCTTTTTTCTCGAAGTAGACAAAATTATCTGCAATCTCCCTGAGGGCTGTAACAACTTCACGGTTTGTTGATCTAACAAGGGGTTTTGACCCTTTCAGGAGTTGCTTTGCCCTCTTGGCAGAGAGGTGAACGAGTTCAAAACGGTTTTCTACTTTATCCATGCAGTCTTCAACGGTTATTCTTGCCATACTGTCTTCCCCCTTATCTTTCCAATTATGCGTGTAAAATCGTTATAAGCTGTGTTGATGTTTTCATTGATTATAGTATAATCGAAAAATCCTTTTTTATCAATCTCTTCTTCTACGCGTTGCATTCTCATACCTATTTCTTTTTCACCCCTTAAAGAGAGCCTTTTTATCAATTCTTCCCTGGACGGGGGTTCAATAAACATGAGATACGCATAAGGGTATTGATTCTTTACATTCAAAGCCCCTTTTACATCGATATCGAGAACAATATCCAAGCCCCTCTCGAGGGTTTCAAAAACTTCTTTTTTGGGGGTACCATAAAGATAGTTGTAGACGTTTTCCCATTCAAGAAAACCATTTTTATGTATCATCTCTTTAAAGGTATCGATATCGACAAAATAATAGTCTTTCCCGTTTGTTTCGTTTTGTCGTTTTTCCCTTGTGGTATAGGAGACAGAAAAGGTGCTGTTATGGTCTCCAGCCAAAAACCGCCTTATGAGTGTGCTTTTGCCTGCACCTGAAGGCCCTGAAACCACAAATAAATGTCCTTTGGTTTTTTTCACCTTTAACACCTTTTTTAACAGGGTTCAAGTGGCTAAGGGGTCAAGCGGCCAAGTGAACCACTCGAACCCTAAACCCTTGAATCCTTGAACCCTTTTCTTTACTCTACATTCTGTGCCTGCTCCCGCATCTTTTCAATCTCTACCTTTATCTGGACAACCCTCTCGTTGATATAGAGGTCATTGGATTTGCTTCCGATAGTATTTGCCTCCCGTACCATTTCCTGGATAATAAAATCGAGCTTTCTCCCAACCGCATCAGGCGAGCTTAACGTACTTTTAAAATTTTCTATATGCCCTTTCAGCCTCATAATTTCCTCTGCAATATCAAGACGTTCCATGTATATAGCAAGCTCCTGCAACACCCTTATTTCGTCGATGGAAGTTGATTTCGTAACCTCTATCATCTTTTCTTTCAGCTTCTCTTCGTGGACTTTAATCGTTAGAGGCCACCTGCCCTCTATTTCGCTGAGGTTGTTCATAATCTTTTTTAAACGTTCCTTTAGGTCTTTCTGGATAAGCCTTCCTTCTTTAGTCCTTTCTTCGTTCAGCTTTTTAAGCAAATCCTCGAATGACTGCACCAGATTATCTACAGATATGTTATTATTCTCCTCGTAGCTCAAGATGTCCCTGAAGGTCAAAATATTTTCTATGGTCAGATCACCCTTCAGACCATAAACATTCTTCAACACATTTACAAGATCAAGGTATTGTCTCACCGCAATCTCATTTATCTTTGGGGTACTCCACTCTCCGCTTATCCTTTCCCATTTCATTGTAATATCTATCTTGCCTCTTTTTATGTGTTTCTTTGCCAATTCCCTCAATTTTTGCTCATAGAGGTAATCTATCTTCGGGAGTTTCAAATTGATTTCAAGATAACGACTGTTTAATGCCCGCGCCTCACCTGTAATCTTCCCTGTTTCACATTCCACTTCTGCTTTTGCAAATCCTGTCATACTCTTGATCATAGTCAACTCCCTTTAATTGGCTGATAGCTCATGGCTGATGGCTGATGGCAAAAGCATTTAGGATGTTCCTATGAGCTATCAGCTATGAGCTATCTTTTTATCTTCTCCTTCAGCAACTCTCTCCACCCGTTTAATAAAGAAATAACCTCTTTGCTCCCATAATCAGGATATGTCCACCCAAGGGGTCTGTAAATTCCGGCGCTGAAGGTAAGCGTAAGGTCTCCATATATCCCGCTGCCGACGTAGATCCTGTGGGCGTACCCTTTCGTTGTGGCAAGGACGATATTTTCAAGGGATATATATCCGGGGTCAATATTTACCATCCTTTTACCTTTTAGCGCAAGCACAAGTTCTATGTCATTGGTTTTTAATTTAATATCAGGAAGCATATCCCTTTGAAAGAGTGGCTCAAAGAGTATGAATATCCGCGAGAGATTACCACCCATCTCTCTTTCATAATAATCCGTCTGGGAAAATAGCATGAAAGCCGTTTCTTCCTGAAAATTACCGATTGCGGCCCGAAGCCTTTCCTTTGCATCAAAGAGGGGTCTTTCGTCACTGAAAATGATGCTCGTAAAAAACTGAACAGGTTTTGGTGTTTTTACTGTACCCATAACATGAAATATTCCCTGTTCTTTCTCTCTTTTCCCCTCGGGGCTTCCACAATATCGACACACTTCAAACCAAGTGTATGCCCAAATGTCTTCATATCCTCAATCACCCTCTCGACCTTCTTCTCGTCTTTCACGATACCGCCCTTTCCTACTTCAAACCTCCCGACCTCGAACTGTGGTTTCACGAGTGAAACAACATGACCGCCGGAATTGAGAAGGGGCTTTACAACGGGAAGTATCTTTTTGAGTGAGATAAAGGATACGTCCATGGTGACGATATCCACCTTTTCACCAATATCATCAAGGGTAAGGTACCGGGCATTAAAATTCTCCTTTACTATTACCCTTCCGTCATTTCTGAGGCTTTCGTGCAACTGGTGTGTCCCTGCATCAATTGCGTATACACGAAAAGCACCTGATTTTAAAAGGTAATCGACGAACCCGCCCGTTGATGAACCAATATCGACTGCCTTTTTATTCTTTATGCTGATACCAAATGCCTTTATTGCCTTCTCAAGTTTTACACCACCATAGCCTACATAGGGGATGGGGTTTTTCCTGATTTCAATGGCAACATCATGAGGCACTTTCATGTCAGGCTTGACAACCCGTTCGCTCCCGATATATATCTCGCCTGCCATGATAAGGATCTTCGCCCTTTCCCGCGACGGAGCGAGCCCTTGATTTGTGAGCACTACATCTATCCGTTCTTTAACCACTGCCGTATTGTACTTTTTATACCTTCCGTGTTGAGGCCGATCTTTTCTCTCAGCGTGCTCTGAGCACCATGCAACAGAAACATATCAGGTATACCCGCCCTCCGGACAACTGCGCCTATTCTCTCTTCTGACAACATTTCCATCACTCCGCTCCCAAACCCGCCAATGACAGTATTTTCCTCCACTGTTAAAATCTTTTTTATGGATGTCGCTGTATCAATAAGCATGTCTCTGTCCATTGGTTTTATAAATCGCCCGTTTATGACCGTGCACCGTATTCCTTCTTCTCCGAGTTCCATAGCAGCCGATAGCGATGGATAAACGGTGTTACCGCAGGCGATGATTGCAAGGTCATTGCCTTCTTTCAGTTTCTCCCATTTTCCCACGGGGATCTCCGTAAAATCTTTATCCGGCCGGGCACCCCTGGCCTCACCTCTTGGATACCTTATTGCAGCAGGTTTCCCGTAGAGATACGCAGAATAGAGCATCTGCCTCAGCTCATTTCCGTCTTTCGGGGCCATGAGTATCATATTGGGAATATGTCTGAAATACGTGAGGTCAAAAGCACCGTGGTGGGTAGGACCATCCTGGCCTACAATGCCGCTCCGGTCAACGGCGAAGACAACGGGAAGTTCCTGGAGGCACACATCTAATATGATCTGATCGTACGCCCTCTGAAGGAAGGTTGAATATATCGCCACAAAGGGCTTGAAACCGCCCAGCGCAAGGGCAGCTGCAAAGGTAACCCCGTGTTGCTCTGCAATACCGATATCGTAAAACCTGTCAGGAAAGCGTTGCGAAAATTTCTCAAGGCCGGTTCCCAGACCCATAGCAGCAGTAATAGCTATTACCTTATCGTCTTTTTCGGCAAGGTCAATAATCGTATCCCCGAAGATGTCCGTATAGGCAGGCGCCCCATTTTTTGTGGGACTGCCCGTTTCTATCTCAAAGGTTGAAACACCATGAAACCGGGCAGGATCGTCCTCGGCATGGGTATATCCCCTCCCTTTTTTCGTAACCACATGGACCAGGATAGGACCCTTTAACCTCCTGATATTTCTTAATGTTTCGATGAGATAATTGAAATTGTGTCCGTCCACAGGACCAAAATATTGAAATCCAAGCTGTTCAAAGATAATCCCGGGCGTAATAAATCCCTTGACCGATTCTTCAATGTGTTTTGCAACTTTATATACTGTATCACCCAGCGCAGGGATATTTTTCAGCATCCTCTTCAACTCTTCCCTGGCGTTGCTTACGAATTCACCTGTCATGAT
>JAPLKD010000075.1 GCA_026388245.1 Pseudomonadota bacterium
AGTCTCCCAAAACCAATGCCGATGGGACATGTGGGCACAAGAAGGTCTACCACGGCAAAGAAATGAAGGCGCCATTTTTTTATGACAAAATAGCCTGCGATGAAAGTTCCTATAAGTCCGCCATGAAAGGACATCCCTCCATGCCATACTACAAATATTTCAAGGGGGTTACTGATATAGAACCCAGGATTGTAAAAAAATACATATCCAAGTCGTGCGCCGACAATAAGCCCGATGATAAGATAAAAATAAAGGTCATCAATGGCGGCTTTGTTTATCTTTAAAGATTTTTTTTTCTTCAACTGGTAAAGGGTAAGGAGATAAGAGGAGGCAAAGCCAAAAATATACATGAGGCCGTACCATCTCATGGAGAGAGGGCCAATTTTAATAATTACCGGGTCAATGTTCGGATATTTTATCATTCTAACCTTTCACCTTTCACCTTTCACAATTTCATCAATTGCTTTCCACAACCCGCGGGCATCTTTAAATACCATCCCCTGTATGCCATACTTTTTTGCTGCTTCCACATACCGCTCAATGTCGTCTATGTAAAATACCTCGTCTTTATCCACGTCCATCATCTCAAAGATTATTTCATAGATTCTCTTCTCCGGCTTTTTTACGCCTGCCTCAAAGGAGAGTATCCATTCGTCCAGCACGTGTACGATGGGATACTGCTCAATAATATACGAGAAATGGAGTTCATTGGTATTGCTCAGTAGGAATATGGGATAACCCTTTGATTTCAGGTACAATATAGCATCATTGACCTCCCTGTTCTCCTGGAAAATCGGATTCCATATATCTCTGAATTTTTCAAAGGTCATGTCAAGTTTGTACCGCTCTTTTAACTGCCCGAAAAATTCTTCTGAAGACATCTGGCCGGTTTCATAGTCGTTAATAAGTCCATTATCTTTTTCAAACATAAACGTAAATATTTCGTCAGATGCAAAACGTGCCTTATCTCTGGATTTTTCATAGAGTTTTGTTGCAATCTGCCTGTGCTCAAAAGGCAGAATTACGTTCCCGAGGTCAAATACGAACAGTTTTATCATAGATAAACACCGTGGCCTTCTCATTCCCGTTGCGATGGCCTTCACCATTGCAGAGAAGTTTCTCGATATTGTCTTTCCTATACAGGCACGGGCATAATATTCCAGATTGTTTCCGCATATTCACGGATAGCCCTGTCGCTTGAGAATTTTCCGGATCGTGCCACATTGAGGACAGCCATCCTTGTCCAACGGTCTTTGTCGCGATAGGCCTTGTCTACCCTTTCCTGACATTCCATATAAGAGGCGTAATCGGCTAAAACGAAATACTGGTCGCGGTCGAAGAGAGAGCTTATAATGGGCTGGAATAACTGTGGAAGATCCGGTGAAAAATACCCTCCGGAAATCTGGTCTATGGCCTGCTTAAGCTCTTTATTCTCCTCATAGTATTGACGAGGATTATAGGAGGCACGCATCGCTGCAAGTTCTTCTGTTTTGAGGCCGAAGAGAAAGAAATTTTCGTCTCCCACCTCTTCCCTTATTTCTACGTTTGCACCGTCAAGGGTTCCGATAGTCAAGGCCCCATTAATGGTGTACTTCATATTACCTGTTCCCGACGCTTCGTATCCGGCAGTGGAAATCTGCTCCGAAAGTTCTGCTGCAGGCATAATGCGCTGGGCAAGGCTTACGTCGTAATTGGGGACAAAAACTACCCTTAGCATATCCCGTGCCGCCGGATCGGCATCAACAACGGCACTTACATTATGAATGAGCTTGATGATGAGTTTACAGATAAAATACCCGGGGGCTGATTTTCCGGAGAACAGGACAGTCCTCGGTGTAAGGTTTTTATCAACCCTCCCTTCCCTGATCCTGTTGTACATGGTAATGACATGGAGAACGTTCAACAACTGGCGTTTATATTCATGAAATCGTTTTGTCTGGCAGTCAAGCATGTAGTCCGGAGGGAAAGAAAGCCAGTAGGCTTTAAAAAGATAATCGGATAATTCATTCTTATTCGCCTCTTTTATCAGGCGAAATTCTTTGCAGAACTCTTTATCATCTGCAAAGGCCTCCAGGTTTCTTAACTCTTCGAGATTCGTCATCCATTTGTCGCCGATTGTTTCTGTAATGAGGCCGGACAGGTGTGGATTAGACTGGAGAAGCCAGCGCCTCGGCGTAATACCGTTCGTCACATTCTTGAACTTTTCCGGCATCATTTCGTTGAAATCTCTAAACACGCTTTGTTTCAGGATATCGGTATGAAGCTCTGAAACGCCGTTAACGCTGTGGCTCCCTATTATTGCGAGCCGGGCCATATTGACAGACCGTTCCACGTCACCGGTAATAATTGACATCCTCTTTTTTCGCTCCGGTTCATCAGGAAACCGTGCTGATACCTGTATTAGAAACCGCCTGTCCATCTCCTGAACAATCTGCAGGTGGCGGGGCAAAAGATAACCAAAGAGGCCCTCCGACCAAGTCTCAAGGGCCTCAGGAAGCACTGTGTGGTTGGTGTAACCAAAGGTTTTTAAGGTTATTTTCCATGCGTCGTCCCAGTCAAGGCCATCATCGTCAACAAATATCCTCATGAGTTCCGGGATAGCAACAGAGGGATGGGTGTCGTTAAGCTGGACGGCAACATTTTCGGGAAACTCGTTGTAACTCTGATGGTATTTCTTATACCTTCTGATAATGTCTTTGAGGGTGGCGCTTACAAAGAAATACTGCTGTTTCAGTCTCAGTTCTTTACCAGCAGCGTACTGGTCACTGGGGTAAAGCACTTTCGATATGATTTCACTGCTGTTTTTATCCTGAACAGCCCTGATATAATCTCCGCTGTTGAAATATTCAAGGTTAAAATCTCTTGTTGATTTTGCTGCCCATAGGCGAAGCGTATTTACCGTTTTATTACGAAACCCGGGGACAGGATAGTCATAGGCCATGGCCAGGACCTCATCACCGCCTACCCATTTCATCTGAAATCTACCGCTACCACCTGTAATGGGCTCAATTTTTCCATAAAAACGGACCGGATATAAAAGCTCAGGCCTGGGAAACTCCCAGGGATTGCCATATCTCAACCAGTTATCGGGAACCTCTATTTGAAAACCATCTTTTATCTTCTGATAAAAGATGCCATATTCATAACGAATGCCGTAGCCGTAGCCCGGATATTGAAGTGTGGCGAGGGAATCGAGGAAACAGGCGGCAAGCCTGCCCAGACCACCGTTGCCCAACCCTGCGTCCCACTCGTGCTCAAGTGCATCTTCATAGCTGAGTCCGAGAATGTCCACTGCTTTGTTGTATTCATCCGAAAGCCCAAGATTGAGGACGTAGTTCCTTAGGAGCCTCCCCAGGAGAAACTCGAGGGACAGGTAATATACCCTTTTTGCATTAACATCGTAATAGCGTTGCTGGGTGTTGATCCACTGTTCAACGAGGAGTTCTCTGACAGACAGCACAACAGAGCTGAATTTATCCCTTGTCGTGGCTGAATACATATCCTTCGCAAGGCTATATGTCAGGTTGTTCAAAAGAGATTTGTGCAACCCTTCAACATCTCTTTCCATGCAAACCTCCCTTTGTTATATTTTTTCAGCTTAATAATATCATGCAACCGGGACAGATACAAACAAAGAGGTGTATTAAAAATTCTTTTAATCCCTTGCCATATGCATAATGCATGATATATAAAGAACAGTGTGAGAACTGCCACGAAAAATGCTTTAGTAAAGGAGGTAGGGTATGAGTAACGAGTTTACTGAATTATTAATAAAAACATGCGAAAAGGGTAACCCTGAGAGTGTGCGGGTTCTGGTAGAAAAGGGCGCAGATGTAAATGTTACTGATACGAATGGCTCAACACCCCTTATCGCAACATGTATGTTCGGTTTTACCGATATTGCACGACTTCTCATTGATAGCGGGGCACAGGTTAATGTAAAGAACAAGCCTGGCAATACTCCTCTCCTCTATGCCTGCGTACGCGGTCATCTGGGGGTCGCCAGATTATTAATGGCAAGAGATGCCGATGTGAATGTCCAGGATAATAATGGTGATACACCTCTTATTCTTGCAAGCAGAAATGGATACGTAGATATTGTGAAATTACTTGCAGAATATAAGGCTGGCGTGAATATTCAGGATAAATTCGGCAACACCCCGCTTATGAATGCCTGCACGAGAATGCATGCAGGCATTGCTTCGTTTCTAATTGAAAGAGGCGCTGACTTGACCATCACAAATAAAGAAAACAAGACCGCCCTGGACATTGCAACAAAGATGAGGCTTGAGAATGTAATGGGCAACATGAAAAGAAGGGATCAGAGGCGATAAATTGTAAAGCTGAAGGGGGAAACTCATACCAATTCGGATTCAAAGATAGCACCCAGAGGGTACCCGGGCGACAAGGAGGAGGCGACGGAGGCGTACATTTTAGTACGTCGAGGGACACCCATTTCATGGGTACCCGGACGAAGGCAACGAAGAGGGGTACCCGTGTCCAAACACGGGTCTATGAATGAAGGCGAATTGGTATCAGATAATTTTGACTATCTCGTAATTCCTCTGACCACCTGGTGCTGAGAAATTAACCTCATCACCAACAGATTTACCCAGGAGCGCTCTCCCGAGGGGGGAACTCATCGATATCCTTCCTTTTTGTATGTCTGATTCGTAAGGGCCGACTAACTGGTACACCACCTCTTCATCGGTGCCAAGGTTTTTCAAAGTAATATTGCATCCGAACTCAACGCTTTCATGCTCTGTATTCTTGATAGCAATAACTTCAGAATTCCGTATCATATCCTCAAGTTCTGCAACTTTTTTCTGGAGGAACTGAAACTCTTCCTTTGCCGCATCATATTCGGCATTTTCTGATAAATCGCCGTGTTCCCGTGCTACCTCTATAGCCTGAATGATTTTCGGTCTTTTTGTGTTGAGCAGGTATTCATGCTCCTTTTTCAGGTTTCCATACCCTTCTTTTGTGATGGGGAACTTCATAACGAGCGTTGCCATGGCTGATTCATAAAATTACATTGTTTATTGCAAATTATCAACTTGAAAATCTCCAATTTTAAATTTTATAATATGCAGTATAATATGAAGTTCGAAGACGGCCTGAAAAAACTGGAAGGGATTGTAAAGACACTTGATGAAGGGAACATCTCCCTCGATGAAGCGCTAAACCTTTTTAAAGAGGGGCTTTCTCTTACCAGGGAGCTTTCAAAAAGACTTGACGAGATAGAAAAGAAGGTGGAGGTCCTCATCAAAAAGGAAGACGGTACAATTGAAAAAAGACCTTTTCCACAGGATAACGTATGATGGAACTTGGAGCATATCTTCATGACAAACGAATAATTGTCGAAAACACATTAAAGGATGTTTTCGCTTCCTTTAAGACCACACCAGGTATGTTGCGTGATGCCATGGAATATATGCTGTTCTCCAATGGCAAGAGGATAAGACCCATACTTGCTATTGCAGCATGCGAAGCAAATGGAAAATCGAGTGACGATTTACTCCCTGTTGCCTGTACGATAGAGATGATACACACTTACTCGCTCATTCATGATGATCTACCGAGCATAGACAATGACGATATAAGGCGCGGGAGACCCACATGTCATAGGGTATTCGGTGATGCCATCGCAATCCTCGCCGGTGATGCACTGCTTACCGAGGCCTTCCGTGTTATGGCCGACAACCGTTACACTGAGAACATAAGCCCTAAAATCCTCAAACAGATTATCTTTGAGATTGCCACGGCCTCCGGCGCTGATGGCATGGTGGGTGGTCAGGTGATGGATGTTCTCTATGACGGAAAGGAAGGGACAAAAAATATTCTCAACTATATACATATGCACAAAACAACGGCGCTGATAAAGGCATCAGTGCGGATAGGCGCCATTATGGGAGGTTCAAAGACCCGCGAATTAAAGAAATTTACAAAATATGCCGAATGTATCGGGCTTGCCTTTCAGATCATGGATGACATACTGGACGCTGAAGGTGATGAAGAACTGGTGGGAAAGCGGCTCAAAAAAGATACGGGAAAACAAACGTATATAAAGCATTATGGCATTATGGCATCAAAAATCAAGTTGGAGCAGCTTATAGAAGAAGCTACAAAATCAGTAGAATTCTTAGGAGACAATGCAATAATACTCTCAGACCTCGCGAAGTTCCTGGGTAACAGGGCTGCCTGATGTTCCTCGAAAAAATTAATTCCCCCGATGATCTAAAAAAATTAACTATCCAGGAACTCATACCTCTCTCCAACGAAATACGGACATTAATTATCGATGTAGTCTCCAAAACAGGGGGGCATTTGTCTTCAAGCCTCGGTGTCGTGGAGTTAACTATTGCGCTCCACCATGTCTTTGACACCCCTGTTGATAAAATCATATGGGATGTGGGCCACCAGTGCTACGCACACAAAATACTGACAGGAAGAAGGGATCAATTCGGGACACTCAGGCAGGACGACGGGCTGAGTGGTTTTCCGAGCAGGAAGGAAAGTATATATGACGTATTCAACACGGGCCACGCCAGCAATTCCATTTCCATAGCCGTGGGACTTGCAGAGGCCAGAAAAAAGATGAACCAGTCTCACAAGATCATTACAGTAATCGGGGATGGTTCGCTCACGGGCGGCATGTCCTTCGAGGCTTTAAACCATGCAGGTGACCTGAAAAGCGATATTATTGTAATCCTTAATGATAATGAAATGTCCATTTCGAAAAATATTGGCGCCCTTTCCTCGTATCTCAACAGAATCATGACAGGTGAATTCGTAAGCAACGCCAGGGAAGAGTTGAAGAGGATGCTGAAAAATATCCCTGCGCTGGGTGATACAGTATATAAAGTTGCAAAACACATTGAAGAATCGGTCAAGGGATTTATTACGCCCGGGATT
>JAPLKD010000278.1 GCA_026388245.1 Pseudomonadota bacterium
CAGGGCTGGTGTTTTTCAATGGCTTCGCGCCGGCTGGTCAGGGATAAATTTTGTTAAATCACAGCATATCCTTAACGGGATGAAACGCTTCGCCCGCGATTGCAGAATGGTTCTGGAATCTCCTCGTCTGCCTCCTCCGAATCAGATGCTTTCTGTTTACCATTGGCTTTCGAATATGCCGACAGACGATTTGATGAAGAAATATGCTGCCTTGTGGCAAGCACAACGATCATTGGCCATCCAGACCGGTAAAATCAGCAAATCTGAATTAGGTGAACAGGTATCTTTTGCCAACACACCAAAAGAACAGATGGTTGGAGAGCTTATGCTGGAGTACCTCAAAATGACCCTTGGGAAACCAACACTACTCGGAAAACAATCTTTTTTGCTACCCCCCCATGCCTTTCTCAAACTGCTTTGCCGAACACAAAGATAAGCGATGTGCTTGATTTGCGGCGCATGTGCTGCAACAGTTTCTGCAATTGTAAATATCTTAGTAAAGTCAATACTATCAAGCTTTTAGCGATTATAGGTCAGCAAGCAAAAAGATTGGGGGTCAAATCTTTATCCTTGACTCAGAAGCCCTTGTATCTCATGGAACGTCTTTGCCAGGTCTTTGTCTTTCTTAAGCACTCCTGCAAGGCGCTTCCTTGCCACACTGACGGCGCTGTAGTCGATCCCCATGAGTTCGCCGATCTCTCTCTGGTTCATACCGCCGTAACGGTAGAGCATTTCCATGGCAAGACCTCGGGCAATGCCTTTGTATCCTTTCTGCAGGAACTCTTCTGTGCGAAGGTTCAGCGAGCCGGCTATTGCCTGAAGTATCCTCTCCGACTGCACCTTTTTTATGATCTGCTTCATGGCAGGCTGTTCCCGTTTGGGCTTTATAATAATCCCGGCCATGAGCTTCTCAATGAAAGCCACATCCCCTACGATTCCATGCCCCTTTCCCTGTTCTAAAGGATTTATTGTGCGTGTTATGCCGCTTTCCACAAAATCCCTGTAGCGTTCCTTCTTCCCTTTGAAGTAATGGAGTATCTCCTCTAAAGAGAGAAAAGGATGGCGGGTGCGTACGCTGTAGTCGTAATAGCTGCTCCATCTGTAGTTTTTTAATAAGGTGATCTTCTGTTCGGCGCTTAACCCTTTTTGTATACGGACGGGGTTCAAGTGTACATAACGGGATACCTCCAGCAGATAGGCATCGGCGTCAATCACAAAGGACTTATATCTGCCCTGGAAGAGATGCCCGTATCTCCTGTGCTGTTTGTTATAGAAGGCAGTGTATGAGATGTTAAAGTGGCGCATGAACTCCTGGATATTTGCGGAAGGTGTCTTTATGATGAGATGAAAATGATTTGTCATAAGGACGAAGGCAAGGACATTTACCTGATAGATTTCAGCGGAATGCTGTAAGAGAAGAAGAAACTTCCTTCTGTCATAGTCCTCGGAAAAGATTGGTTCCCCTGCGTTGCCCCTGCAGGTAACGTGATAGTAAGCATTCTCAAACTGGATGCGTAACGGGCGGGCCATAGGGTAATATTACCGGGAAATGAGGGTTGATGTCAAGGATAAAGATTTGACCCCATTCCCCTCTCACCCGTGCTAAAGCCTCCTCCCACTTGTCTGCGGAACTCGCTTAAGGCCGCTGACGGCGGCCTATTCCGCTCAAACAGTCCTCGACATGCGCTGACGGCGCACC
>JAPLKD010000274.1 GCA_026388245.1 Pseudomonadota bacterium
CATTATCTGAAATTCAAAGAACTGTGGCAAGGGGCTTTTCTGCACTACAACCGGTTTTCAAAAACCACGGCTTGAAATGCTTCAGCTTTCTGAAAAAATACTGCTGAATTTTACGGAAAATTGAGGCAAACTGCGGAAGATGGGCTAGGGTTCCTGATGGATGATTGTGCGCAACTACGATTCTTGATGCTGCCTTCAAAATTGCAAGCCGAAATGTTTCACGACTATGAACCAGCGATGATTCGAGCGTACCGAGACTTACAAGTTCTATGTACTTGATTGTATTATTGGCGTTTATGCCTACTGTCCAGAAATGTTCCTTATCGCGATCGATTTCATTTTCCGCGGCAAGTATCTTCTGGAACATCTCAGCAACGTTGCCGGGTGCCTTAATATCTATTTTCTCTTTGATTTTTATCAGCATCTATTAATGCCTCCTTGTCTACAAATTGGTTTTATCAACAATGCCACTTGTGTTATGTCTTCATGACTGGGTATCTTATTGACACAATTGCCGGTATCGACCCGGCTGCCTATGATTGCACCGTAAGATTTGCGGATGCCATTACAGCCCTCGACGATATAATCTTTATTTACGATGATGTGTGCCCAGTAGTTCCCGTCTGAGGTTCTCGATACCTCGACAGCCCCTCCAGGAAATTCAATAACATGCGTAGCAGATTCTTGTTTCTTTGATTTAATGCCGAGTAATTCTATTTTCCCCGGCGCTTCGTCGATATCATATATTTTACATGTGGTGCTCATCCTGCCTCCTTAATTGTTTTACATAGTCCTTCGGGTCACTGCTGATTTTCACCCGGAATAACCTGCCCGTAGATTGTCCTACGAAAGCGGTGATCTTCACTGTGTCACCTTCGTTTCGCCGCCATTCGCTGTCTACTTCATCTGACCACCAGAGGAGTTCCCTTCCATCATCGAGCTTAAAAAGGATGTACGGAGTTTCGGGCCCCATACATCCGATGCAACCGGAATCTTTACGCAGGATTGTAGCGTATGTTTCTATTTTCTCCGATTTCATTCCAACTCCTGTACTCTCTTTGGAAACAGATCTGCCAGCTTGCAGCCTGTTACCATTATTTTGCCTATTCCGTCGTGGCTGATTGCATATCCGCGACCAATCTCAGGGTGTGTGCCGATCATTAATTGGGCGTATTTCTGAGCGCCCTTCAAGGTGCGGTAAAATCTCGTCTGATGACAACCATGCTATCGCCTGGTAAAACACTTCGATTTTACCAATTGGCAACCTCTAAAATATTCTCAGCCCATTCGATCTTTTTCTCATCAATCCATTTGACCTCCCACGGTGAATCGAAGCTGATATTCACAATCTCTGCTGTGCTGAAACCGTGGTTAAGCCAAGTTCCACCGGCGAATATATCGGGGTGATGGATTTTGTCGAACTCGATAAACTTTTTGAACATATAGTCGTTGAATACTCGTGAAGCGTAGGGGAAACCATGAAGTTTCCGTATGTTGTCGTAGTCGCTTCCGAATACTTCACGATACAGTGCAATGACTACCTCGGACTGGTGTTTAGCATTTTTAAAAATGTTATCTATCTTTTTTTGTGTAATTAACGTTTTGTACATACTGCCCCCTTAATTTTATTTTGGTTGTTTTTTCTTTTGGTACGTTTTTTCGCTGATTTGTTTATGAACTACCCCGCAGCAGAGCTGCGAGGTATCAAAATCCTTAAAGGTCGAAGAGCGTGAATTGGCCTCTGTGTATCTGATGATATGTGCGCCCCTGCTTCTGTACAACCCTCTGCCTCTTTCAGAATACGGAGCTTATAGGCTGCTGTGAACTTCCGGCGCACTGCCTTCTCAGTAACTTCGGGATCAGGGACCGCCCTGATATCTAATTTTCTGCTTTCTGCTGTCACTGAATCTTTCTTTTCCATTCGCGTTCTCCTTCCCGCCCTTCGAGTCTAAACTATTGGGTGGAAAGTGTCTCACTTATATTGGCACAGAGGGCCTCGTCAGTTCCAATCTCAATGAAATGCATCTCATATCGTTCACCGATCCCTACACAGACATCTTTGAGCGTATGCCCCACTTCTTCCGTAAAGACCTTTCTTCTATACTTTGCAGGGCACACTATATGATAGAGAAGAAGAGTCTTGTTGTGCCGCTTAAGAATATGTTCACACACCCACCTATTCTACTGCAAAAAGGCATCCGCGCAGCAGAGCTGCAAGGAATATTCTGATTTAAAATCTAAAGTGAAGGTACTCGCTCTCAGTCACAACTACATATATCTACGCCATATCCACATTCAACTCCTGCTTTTCTGCCGCTGTCCATCTGTATCGCCATATTCTATTCCCAACTCAATTACGACATTGATGGCCGCTCTGTCTACTCCTGTATGTGCGCCTAAGATAATTTTCATTATGACTATGGTAATGGTAATTTATCCCCTTAGCAACAACATCTCATGGTATATAATAAGGCCCTGTGAAAAAGATCATCGTTGATATCGATAATACCCTATGGAATTTTGCTTCCGTTCTCCATGAAAGGATGAGAAAGGTTAACTCTGCTGTTATACTACCATCAGAATGGGATGACTTTGACTTCTGGAAATCCTATATGTCTGCTCGAACTTTCTACTCTATCATTAAAAGTATCCACATGGACCAGGAACAGTTTATTCCATTTCCAGACGCACAATCGTTTCTTATATCACTAAAAGAACTGGACATTCACATCATCATTGCAAGCCACAGAGAGAAAGGAACGCTTGACGCTACGGTAAACTGGCTAAATCATCATAATCTCGTATTCGATGAAATCCATCTCAGCTACGATAAGACCGTTCTCTTTGATGACTGCTGGGCTGTTGTTGATGACAGCCCCTTTACATTGGAGAAAGCGGCAAGCGCCGGTATCATCGGTACCGGATTGAAGATGCCATGGAATGAACATAAAGACTATACTCTGTTTCATAATCTGACGGAGGTGCTTTTATACTTAAAAGAACTACTGTCATAAATTGGAGGTGAACATATGTCGCTGTTCGAAGACGTTGAGAGCAGAAACAGATCCGTGGTCAAAATATCAGTATGTGGTGATTTATGAAAGAAGAACCCATGCATCTCTATTTGAAGGCCACGGACATCATTGATTCCGACTGTCATGACATAAGGCAACAAGTAGGGGAAGTGTCGGATCGTTGCGAAACTAATATAGAAAAGGCTATTGCCCTTTTCTACTTCGTCCGTGATCACATTAAATATAACCCGTTCATGCCACGTTTTCTCCCTGAACACTTTCGAGGCAGCAACACTCTGGTCAGAAAAACCGGTTTCTGTATTCAAAAGGCTGTTCTTCTTGTTGCCCTTTCCCGTGCGGTTGGAATACCATCCCGCTTGAGATTTGCTGTTCTCAGGAATCATCTTCTCCCTGAAAAGCTTGCAAATATCCTTACAGGGAACGAGTTGCCTGATCACGGATTTGCAGAGTTGTATCTCGACGGGAGATGGGTAAAGGCAAACACTTCTTTCGACATCGGAACATGTAAAGATTTCATTGCTCCTGTCGAATTTGACGGGAGGAAGGACGCCTTGTTTCATTCGCATACAAGGGATGGACGCCTTCATATAGAGTATGTGCTGTTTCGGGATAGTTACGACGACGTGCCGGTGGAGAAAATCATCGAATGGGTTGCCCCTGTCTTACAACCTGAGGCAAGAAGAAGCATACTGGGTTATCCTCATGCTCAGCCCACACATCTACACGTTGCCGCTCTACGTCAAGCCCAACCCGACTAACACTCCACGGGGATTTCAACCCCAATAAATATTGATAGAGTCCGATATCTTCCATGGTCATCACCTCTCTGTGTGACCATTCTATCAAATACCTCTATCCATGCGAAAGCCGGAAGAATCAAAAGATTATTGGTCTGCTAAAGCGGTCTTCCAAGATCACGTTTTGCGATTGAAATGTGATAATGACAATGCAAAGAGAGAAACTGTCTCGGAAGTTGTCAACACTCTCTCACATCAACAGCTCTGACTCTCCCATCTCCTCAAACAAACTCTCTCTCCCAGTTTCTTGCCGGTATCAATAGAGAATAGATTTCTTATCTATCTATCAGCAAGATTAAGCGCAAAAATAGATTTATTTCAAATCGCCCCAAACCAAGTTAAAATAAAAGATACTCTCACTCTCATCCACAGGTAAATCTACCTAAACACATCTTCATGCTCAACTTCAGTTTTCTGCCGATATCTATCTCAATCAGCATACTCCATTCTGACATAACAGGGGGGTAGCAAACATCTCGCACCCCCTGGTCAATAAACTGGGAAATGTGGGAAAACTGGGAAATATTATAATGATGAGATTTCCATTATCGGCAAAACCGCTCTCATTTTCAACACTCCCGGGAGTCTTGATCAGAAGCTTCTTCTGAAAAAGAAAGTTCTCTTTCTGTTTCTTGCCGCTCACAATA
Source organism: Pseudomonadota bacterium (assembly GCA_026388245.1). GTDB lineage: Bacteria > Desulfobacterota > Syntrophorhabdia > Syntrophorhabdales > Syntrophorhabdaceae > MWEV01. Next base: position 4,480 of record JAPLKD010000274.1, read on the forward strand.
AATAGAATTCTCACTAATCCAGCTTAAATATCTTGTATCCCCTGTACATATTCATATAAAGTAATGGAAAACAGCTAATCTTTAAGAAAGAAATATCCATACAAGGTGGTAATAATTGGCTCAAAAAGATATTGAGGAAAAATTAAATAACAAAAAAGGCCCTATTTCTATTGAAAGAGCTTTTGTAACTGTTGCAAAAAGGATTTTAAAAGAAGAGACATATGAGATGATCCTTGATGAAGCTAAATTTCTTGTTGATGAGGCTGAGGCCAATTTTAAGGATAAGCTTATGGAAAGGACTCTGACAGATAAACCAATGTGTAAAACATCATCAGTCAATAGAAAAAAGAGATACAAAAAAGTCTAATCCGCTCTATTCGAACATTTGTATTTCTTCTCTGGGATAGACTGATATCGGCAATAAATCTTACAGAGACTTTTTGCCGATATCAAAAGGTGGCCATATCTGGAGACATAGAGTCAATGGTAATTCAGCGTTTAATATAAGCATTCAGCCCTATAGTAACAGGTTTACCATCCACTTCAGCGGTTGTAACGGTATTCCCGTGTGTGCTTGCAACTACAAGGGTTTTCCCGGATGATGACGGTGTGGGTTTCTCCATGTCAATCTCGATGAAGAGTTTGTTATCTTTGATTTCAACTTTCATAGCCATGGTTGGGTCTCCTGTTCAGTTATTGATCATTACCTTACCCGTCCAGCCGGAACGTGTCAATGAAAAATGAGACTAATTATGTCTACATTCTTGAATGTTCCGATAAAACATTATACACAGGTACTACCAGTAACATAGAAAAGAGAATCCGGGAGCATAACCATACCAGAACCGGAGCTAAGTATACAAGGGAGCGTCGGCCGGTAAGGCTGGTCTATGTAGAAACCTGTTCCACTCTTTCCATCGCTTTAAAGCGTGAAGCGGAGATAAAGAAATTATCCAGAACACAGAAATTGTTGCTAATAAGAAACTTCCGGTAACCACATTTTCTGATATCTGACTCACTTGCTTTCAATTTTAATGTGATGTTTCTTAAGAAAAAGAAAGCGGACCCGAAGGCCCGCCTGGTCTTCATTTATTTCTTTTTAGGTTTCGCCGGTGCCTTCTTTGCTGCTTTTTTAGCAATTGCCTTTCCGCTGACTACTGCCCTTAAAGCTGACCCTGCTGAAAACTTGGGAACCTTCTTTGCAGCAATCTTAATCTCTTTGCCGGTCTGGGGATTTCTGCCCTTTCTTGCCTTTCTCTCTGCAACAGAAAATGTCCCGAATCCTACGATTGTTGTTTTTTCACCCTTCTTGAGTGCCCCTTCGATGCAACCGATGATTGTCTGGAATGCTCCTTCTGCAACTTTTTTTGTGACTTTAACCTGTTCTGCTACCTGTGCTACAATTTCTGCCTTTGTCATTTTCAACTACCTCCTTGGATATGTTTGAATATATCTATGATTATCAGGCAAATAGACTTTACCTGTTAGGTGAACCCTTGTAGAAATAACTGTCTATAAGATAGATAAGCATAACTCTCAATAATGTCAAGGGTTATTTGCAATTTAAGGTAATCCCTCAGTTTTCTTCAAGCTGGCTTTTTAATCGGCAGTACCAATGATGCAACATCAACGTCAGGGTTCTCTGCGATCTTATCGAGGATACTGTTGAAAACCGACTCCAGAGATTCTTTCCCCCTCTGTTTATTGAGTGTGTGAAGCACCGACATGAGGACTGAACGTGTCTCTGCCCCAGCATCCGAACTTTACCCGAAGCTCACCTTTCTGGCAATGACGGTAGGACGCAAGTCTCTCTCTGCCCGGTTATTGTCGGCTGGAACACGCCGGTCCGTCACCCAGTGGAAGAGCCGGTCTTCGTGAATGGTAAATATGTCCTGGAATGCTCGGATACCCAGATGTCTGGCCGGGCTTCTGCACACTTCCATGATATCTTTCTTCAGTTTCTTGGCCTTACGATAGTATTCACTGTCGGAGATATCCTGCGAGTGAAGGTGCATAGCCTGAGAGAGAAATGGTATAAGAACGCTCGTAAACGATGTTACCTCTTCATCATCAGGGAAGTTCTTTGTCAGTTTCTCCAGGTCCCGGAGGAGGTGGGCATAACAGTACTGTATCTTGAGAGGTAGTTTATTGTAGGCGTTATACCGGTCCACCACGAGTACGCCGGGCAGGTTCTTCTCTCCGAAGATATTCTTCGGGACAGAGGCCGATCTGGTATTTTTAAAGAGGAAAATGCTCAATAATGCCGTGCAGAAGAGCCAGACATAGCCGTTTTGCCCGTCGTTTCTCCAGCCCGTCTCATCAGCATGTTTGACCGGGTCTTCCCTATAGTGCTCTTTCAGGGCCTCCATTGCAGGTGAGAGGTATCTACCCAGACGGTGAAAGATATCAACCAGGCTTCCTATATTGATGCCGGTCATCTCGCAGATACGTCCCATGGGAATGCCGTGGAAGTAGTGCATGACAGCGAATTGCGCGGTGATATGATTCCCGTAGAGGCTTCTGGGAAGGACCGGCGCCTTTGCCTTGAACTCCTTATGACAGTTCGGACATACCTTGTGGTGGAGGCGGTAGAGGATCTTCTTTGCCTCCCGGGGAGCGTTGTCTATGACCGTCCGGTTCGTCTCCTTTGCGGCAATGAGGGCAGTACCGCATTCGGGGCAGGCATCCCCTGCATCCCTGTCAATGACGAGATCGGCGGTTGTATCCGTAATGGAGGTTCTGCCGTGTCCGACATGACCCGGAACCGCCCCTCCCTTTCTGTTTGTCTTTTCTTCGGGAGAGATTTCTTTGAAGGGCATCTTCGATGAAGGCGTGGAAAGACCGAATGCCCCCTCCTTCTCTTTCCTTTCCCGGTACCGCAGTTTTGCCTGAAGACCCTGGATGGTCTCCTGAAGCTCTGCAATCTTTAAGTCCTTCTCAATGCAGTCCTTACAGTATGCCATAGAGGGCCTTACTGAAGTCTTTTTTCAGGGGATACCCGAAGATGTATTTGAGACTTCTGTTCGGCTTCCCGGTGTGATCATTCTTTCCTCTGCCTGTGGTAAGTCCCAGGTATTTCCAGTTGGCTGCTTTATAACAGGTCCCCGTAAACCCCCTCTCGGGATCAACAAAGGTCTCCAGCCAGACAATTGGGTGGTGATAGGTGTGCTCCCAATCCCGGGATATCCTCCGTGCCATCTGTCCCAGAAGATATGAGGCAAAATGGGGGACTCTCACCCAGGGCAGGATGAGGAAGCGAGTGTTGACGACAATCTTGTGGAGATGAATGGTCCTCTCCTTTTTATTCCATCCCAGATACCGGTCTCTCGCCCCGATATGGCGGGGAGCGGATGAGAAGCCCAGACATGCGAGGGGTCTCCCTTCCGAGAAGGCGATATATTCCAGATGTTCACCCACGGGCCGGGTATATCCAAGATAGTGGTGGTGATGAATGAGGCTCTGATAGAGTTGTTCGCCAAAGGTGCGACGGACCATACGGATGTCAAGAGGCATAAGGGCCGGAAGCGGACCGGCAACAAGGGCGTCATCCACTGCGACTTGAGGCGGTTCAGTTTTTTCTGAGGAGAGCCACGTGAGCTCCCGCTTCCTGGAGGGAAGCGTTATAAGTCCATCCCGGTGGAGCACAAGCATAAGCCCCCGGCAGACCATGTCCTTGTAGACCCCGTTCGGTTGGGTCCAATTCCAGAGACGGCACAATTCCTTTGAAAGGAAGAATCTGCTCTGTCCGGGGCTCCGTGTTATCAGTTCCCGGATATCTTCTATGTCCTTTTCTGAATAGACCCTGCCCCGGTATCGGACTTCAATTCCCATGCTGTATATGATGTACTACAAACAGGGTATTGAACGCAAGTCCTATTTTGGTGCTGGGAAGAAAACTGAGGGATTACTTTTTTCTGTTATACCCCGTAATATGGTGTTTTTTTTAAATCCATTACCGGCGTTGTTCGGCATCTAAAAAAACACGCATCAAAAGTTTTACTGACTTCGGCCTGAGTAAATCTTTTTGACCGTGACTGTGTTATCTTTGTTCCACTCCTTGAAAATTTTGAAACGTCTGAATCATTGCGGTATTTGAAACCGCTATTGGGATTATCTCTGGAAGGTACCCGTAACAACATTGTCAATGTAATATTGAATCCTTATTCCCCCATCAAAAATAATATAAAACCTCGTTGATCCTTGAATATCAAGGTGATAGAATAATGTCGACGAACAAAATCTATCATCAACGAGGTGAACATATTATGCCACAAGGTATCCTTCCTTACAAGTACGAAGAAGAAAAAAACAACACCGGCATGACTGCATATGCAGGGCTTCCCGTATATCTCGACCTCGCATCTGTCCTGGGTCTTACCGATCATATCCGTACCCATATGCATGTAAGAACACAGGGGTGGACCGATGAGCAGATCATCACCTCCCTGATTCTTCTGAACCTTGCCGGGGGAGACTGTGTTGATGATATGAACATCCTGGAAAAGGATGAAGGATTCTGTAAAGTTCTGCAAAGAGTGGAACTGAAGGGATTATCCCGCCAACAGCACAGAGCACAGACAAGACGGTGGAGAAAAGAAAAACATCGTTCTGTTCCATCCCCTTCTGCTATCTTCCGGTACCTGGAAGCCTTCCATGACCCGGAACAGGAAAAGTTCCGGGTTGCAGGAAAAGCCTTTATCCCCTTATCGAATAACTATTTACAGGGTCTTATGAAGATTAACGGGGATTTTATTGCATCAGTACAGAAACACAACCCCTGCACAGAGGCTACCCTTGATCAGGATGCTACCTTGGCTGCAACACAGAAAAAGAATGCCCTCTTCAGCTACGAAGGATACAAAGCCTATCAGCCTTTTAATACCTGGTGGGCGGAACAGCAGATGATTATCCACACCGAATTCCGTGACGGCAATGTCCCTGCCGGATATGAACAACTCCGGTTATTTATCGATAGTCTTGCTATGCTTCCCCCGGGAGTTACGAAGGTATATCTCCGTTCCGACACCGCAGGGTATCAGCATGACCTTCTCAAATACTGCGAAAAGGGAACCAATGAACGCTTCGGCAGAATAGAATTTGCCATAGGCTGTGATGTAACAAGAGAGTTCAAAAAGGCAGTTGCTGAAGCGGAAGAATGGAAGCCCTTTATGAAAGAGGTAAAAGGAGAAATGAAGCCGACAGGAAAGGAATGGGCTGAAGTCTGTTTTGTCCCCAATGCAATAGGCCACAGTAAAAAGGGTCCCGTCTACCGGTACCTTGCAACCCGTGAACTGTTAAGACAAGAAGAACTCCCCGGTATGGAACAGCAGGAACTTCCCTTCCCGACCATGTCCCTTGAACAGAAACGCTACAAGGTATACGGCATTGTAACCAACAGAGCCATCGACGGGAATGAACTTATCAACTGGTACCATAAGCGCTGCGGCAAATCAGAAGAGGCCCATTCGGTTATGAAAGAAGACCTCGCAGGGGGAATGTTTCCTTCCTCTCTCTTCGGGGCAAATGCCGCCTGGTGGTGGATCATGGTTCTTGCCTTTAACCTCAATACGGCAATGAAGAACCTGGTACTCAAGAAATCGTGGATACCAAAGAGGATGAAGGCAATCCGCTTTTCCCTCATCGCTCTTCCCGGGCGGATCATTGAACGTTCACGGGAACTCTTTATCCGCCTGGCAAAG
>JAPLKD010000088.1 GCA_026388245.1 Pseudomonadota bacterium
ACCCCCTCACCCGGCGCGCTGCGCCACCCTCTCCCCCAAAGGGGCGAGGGTAAGAAAAACTTGGGCTAACTCTCCCCTTGCCGGTTTAGGGGAACGGGGTTGCGGTTGAGGGGTGAATTGTGAATTCTGAATTGAAGGCTGAAAACTGAGGGCTGAAGGGGAGAGTAGTTGCCATATTGCCCCCCTGTGTTTTTGTTGAAATTCTAACCTTGCAACACGGAAAATACAAATATTTTCTTATGTTCCTGCATACCCAAATTACTAAGATTGAGGGGTTATATTGGCCGGTTGATTTGCCTTGACGATGGGATTTGCCTTGACGATGGGCTGTACAGTAGTTATACTTAATAAACGATTTTTAACGGGTTTGGAGATTAGAAATGCCAATTTATGAATATGAGTGTTCAAACTGTGGCAAACGGTTCGAAATATTTCAAAAGATTAGTGATAATCCTTTGAGAGAGTGCAAATTCTGCAGAGGAGTTCTTAATAAGCTGATTTCCAACTGTTCCTTCCAGTTGAAAGGAACAGGGTGGTATGCAACTGATTATAAGAAACCCGTTGATACAGTTGGTAAAAGCGCCCATTCTGATAATGGGAAGCAAGATACAGGAAAAAACTGAAACAAAAAAGGATGTCGCTGCAACAGCTTCATCTGAGGCAAAAACAGAAACTAAAACAGAAACTAAGGCAGAAACTAAGGCTGAGGCAAAAACAGAATCTAAAGTGCTTAGCAAAAACGGAGGAGAGAATGAACGTAGGAGATAAGGTAAAATTTACCTTTGCAAAGAAAGAGATGGAAGGACAGATAGAAAAAATATTTCCGAAAAATGTTTATTTGAAAGCAGATTTCCCGAAAGATAAGGGGAAGATTGTTAAGAGAAAGATAAAAGATATCAAAGCATAATTCAGAAGACAGAAGACAGAAGACAGATCTTAGTCTGATATCTGTCAGCCTGAAAGGCAGTCTGTTATCTGACTTCTATATATAATAATCCTGCAGGGCCTTCACGTGGAGGTCTCCTTTTTTCATGCTTTCAATGGCATTTACTACCGCCTGTGCACCCGATAAGGTTGTTGTGTAAGGGATTTTGTACTGTACGGCATTTGCCCGGATTGAGATTTCGTCTATTTTAGGATGCCTGCCGCTTGGTGTATTAATGATGAGGTGGAGGGCGCTATTTTTTATCATATCCACGATATGCGGTCTCCCTTCCGAGACCTTATTCACAAATTTCACATCAACACCGTTATTGATGAGAATCTTACCGGTACCTTTCGTTGCATGTATTCTAAAGCCTAAATCGGAAAGTTTCTTCGCAATAAAAACAATATTTCTTTTGTCTTTGTTTTTTACGCTTAAAAGGACATTGCCCTCTGAGGGGAGGTTCTGCCCTGCGCCAAGCTGAGATTTCAGGAATGCTGCACCGAAATTCTGGTCAATCCCCATTACCTCTCCTGTTGACTTCATTTCAGGACCTAAAATGGTGTCTACACCATAAAATTTATTGAAGGGGAAAACAGACTCTTTTACTGCAATATGTTTTATATCCACTTCTTTTTCTATTCCTAAATCCTTCAGCTTTATGCCTACCATCAATTTTGCGGCTACCTTTGCCCACTGAATCCCTGTTGCCTTGCTCACAAAGGGTATTGTCCTGCTCGCCCTCGGGTTGACTTCCAGCACATAAATGACGTCATTTTTCACAGCATACTGGATATTCATAAGGCCGATAACATTGAGTTCCATTGCGAGCTTGCGGGTATATATCCTGATCCTCTCGATAATGTTGTCATCAAGAGAATAAGGCGGGAGCACACTGGCGCTGTCGCCTGAATGAATACCTGCTTCTTCTATGTGTTCCATTATGCCGGCAACAACGCATCTTTCACCATCTGCAACGGCGTCAACGTCTATTTCTATGGCGTCTTCAAGATATTTATCTATGAGAATGGGTTTTCCGGGGGAAGCCTCCGCTGCCTTTTCCATAAAGTTTATCAGGTCATCATCAGAATAAACAATCTCCATCGCTCTCCCGCCAAGGACATAGGATGGTCTAACCACAACCGGATAGCCGATAGAGTCTGCCACCTCCTTTGCTTCTTTAAAAGATGCGGCTATGCCGTTCTCCGGTTGCATAAGGTTAAGTTTCTGCAGGAGGTGCTTGAATTTATCTCTGTCCTCTGCAACGTCAATGCTTTCAGGCGTTGTGCCTATAATCCTCACACCTGCTTTTTGTAAAGAAACGGCAAGATTTAGCGGCGTCTGACCTCCGAATTGCACAATCACGCCATCAGGTCTTTCCTTTTCTGCAATATCGAGGACATTTTCAAAGGTAAGGGGCTCAAAATATAATTTGTCTGATGTGTCATAGTCAGTGCTTACCGTCTCAGGGTTACTGTTTACCATTATGGTTTCATATCCGAGTTCTTTCAAGGCAAATGCCGCATGGACACAACAATAGTCAAATTCTATGCCCTGCCCAATCCTGTTGGGCCCCCCGCCCAAAATCATTATTTTTTTCTCTGCCGATACCCTGGATTCGTCTTCTTTTTCATAAGTTGAGTAATAATAGGGCGTATATGACTCGAATTCCGCAGCGCATGTGTCAACCAGCTTGAAAACACCCTTAACACCCCTCTCTAATCTCCATTTTCGAACCTCGGACTCATCTAAGCCCAGTATATTGCCTATCTGCTTGTCCGAAAAACCATATCTTTTTGCCCTGAGCATTACATCTTCTGTAAGGCCATCTTTATATGTTTTTAATTCTAGCTCAAAATCAACAATCTCGTTTATATTCTTAAGGAACCACCTGTCTATCCCTGTCAGGTTGAATATCTCTTCTATGTCCAGACCTGCCATAAAGGCGTGACGGAGATAAAATATCCTGTCCTTGTTAGGGGTTACCAGATTTCTCTTTATAATGTCATGGTTAAGAATCCCCGACAGGCGGTCATCTGCTATCCCGAAAACCCCTACCTCGAGGGACCTGAGCGCTTTCTGAAGGGCCTCTTTGAATGTCCTTCCTATAGCCATTGCTTCACCAACCGATTTCATCTGGATGGTTAAGGTCTCATCCGCCCCTTTGAATTTTTCAAAGGTAAAACGAGGCACTTTAACAACGCAGTAATCTATGGTCGGTTCGAAAGAAGCAGGTGTTTTTTTTGTAATATCATTGGGTATTTCATCGAGGGTATAGCCTATGGCGAGCTTGGCAGCGATTTTTGCTATGGGGAAACCGGTTGCCTTGGATGCGAGGGCGGAACTCCTCGACACCCTTGGGTTCATTTCTATGATAACCATACGGCCATCATCCGGATTGATTGCAAACTGAATATTCGAACCTCCGGTTTCAACGCCAATTTCTCTTATTATTTCAATGGCAGCGTCACGCATGAACTGATACTCCTTGTCGGTGAGGGTTTGTGCCGGAGCGACCGTTATACTGTCGCCTGTGTGTACCCCCATGGGGTCAAAATTCTCGATTGAGCAGATAATGACGACGTTATCTTTTTTGTCCCTCATGACTTCCAGTTCGTATTCCTTCCAGCCGATTACCGATTCTTCAACGAGGATTTCACTTGTCATGCTGCTTTCGAGCCCCCGCAGGGCAAGGACTTCGAACTCTTCAATGTTGTATGCAACAGCGGCCCCCGTGCCGCCGAGGGTGTAGCTTGGCCTTATAATCAGAGGGAAGCCGATATCTTTTGCAATCTTTCTTGCATCGCCCATATTGTGGGCATGGCCGCTTTTTGGCACTTCGAGGTTGATCTTTTCCATGGCTGCCTTGAATTCTTCCCTGTTTTCAGCCTTCCTGATGGCTTTGTAATTTGCCCCGATGAGTTCAACACCGTATTTTTCGAGAATCCCCCTTTCCGAGAGAATGGTGGCAAGGTTGAGACCGGTCTGGCCGCCTATGGTGGGGAGAATCGCATCAGGCTTTTCTACTTTTATAATCTCCTCAAGGACCTCCGGGGTAAGTGGCTCTATATAAACCCTCTCTGCCATATCAGGGTCTGTCATAATCGTCGCAGGGTTACTGTTAACGAGGATTACCCTGTAACCTTCCTCACGGAGCGCCTTGCATGCCTGGCTTCCTGAATAGTCAAACTCACAGGCCTGGCCGATGATAATAGGACCTGAGCCAATGAGCAGTATGCTTTTTATGTCAGTTCTTTTGGGCATATAGCCTCTTAATGTTCACGGTTGTCGGTTCACGGTTCACAGTAGTAATAAAGATTTTAGCCGTGAACTGTGAACGGTGAACTGTGAACGGATTCTTCATCTTGACCCCTTGACCCCTTGATCCCTTGGCCCCTCTTTGAAATTATTCATCATCCCCTTGAACTTTGCAAAAAGTCCATACGAATCATGTGGTCCCGGAGAGGCCTCCGGATGGTATTGGACAGAAAAAATGGGATATGCCTCGTGTTCAATCCCTTCAATCGTGTTGTCGTTAAGGTTAATATGGGTGGCCCTCACGGGTTCATGTTTTATCGAGTCCATATCAACAGCAAAACCATGGTTTTCAGATGCTATATAAACCTTGCCAGTACTGAGTTCTTTTATGGGCTGGTTTGCGCCCCTGTGTCCGAATTTCAGCTTATATGTTTTTCCGCCATAGGCAAGGCCGAGCAATTGCTGGCCAAGACAGATGCCAAATATGGGGATTTTTCCGAGAAGCTTCTTGATTTCCTCTATTGCATAAGGAACGCCTTCAGGGTCACCCGGACCGTTGGAGAGAAGCACTCCATCGCACTCCATGGCTAAAACATCATCTGCCTTGGTATGCGCTGGAACTACCGTGATGTGACAACCAACCTTCCTGAGCATCCTGAGAATGTTGAGCTTTACCCCGAAGTCCATAACAACAACTTTTAATTGCGGATTGCGGCACCCGCAAGCGGGTACCCGGGATTGCGGATTTAAAAACTTGGTATGTTGCGCGTTGCGCGTTGCGCGCTGCGCGTTCGTTTCGTCCCAATCATAAGGTTCCCTGCACGTTACCTCTTTTACCAGATCTATACCCACAATCCCCTTCGATGCCTTTGCCTTTTCGATAAGGCTTGTTGGGTCCAGGTCTGTTGTTGATATAATGCCCTTCATTGCCCCTCTCGCACGTATGTGTCTTGTAAGGGCGCGTGTATCGACTTCTTCAATGGCTATTATGTTATGTTTTCTGAAGTAGTTTGCAAGGTCGTCTGTGGCCCGGTAATTACTTGTGATCTTGCTTAATTCCCTTATAATGAAACCTTCCACTTTCGGGCTGTTGGATTCCACATCCTCACTATTTATTCCATAGTTGCCGATGAGCGGATAGGTCATGGTAATGATCTGTCCTTTATAGGAGGGGTCTGTCATGATCTCCTGGTAACCGGTCATGCTGGTGTTGAAAACAATCTCACCCTCTTTTTCGCCCTCTATGCCGCAACTCTTTCCTTCAAATACTGTCCCGTCTTCGAGCGCAACGAGCGCCTTCATCGTTTCCCCTTGCAGGCCTTGATGCATATGCCGCAGATATGATGGCCGAGGTTTCTTTTGTTTTTAAAGTGTGTGAGCATATTGTAACATCCTTGATGGTCAAACTCTGATGGTGCATCTTTGATTGCCCCTGCAGGGCATGTATCAATACACGCCGTGCATTCACCGCAATCCCCGTCTAATGCCCTGTCAGCAATAAGCGGCATATCGGTAAGTACCGTATTGTACCTTACATGGGAGCCAAAGACGGGATGAACTAAAAGGTTATTTCTGCCAATCCAACCGACACCTGAAATGATCCCGATATGCTTGTGTGAAATGTGCGCCTTTTGGTTTTGCCAGTCTATTATCTGGGATGCAGCAAAGGGCAGGGCTTTATACCCCTTCTTTTCAATCCCCCTGGATAAAAAATAGCCAATCATATCAAGTCTATAATTCAACTGCCGGTAGTGATGCAGGTATAATAGATGGGGTCCGTCAATGATGGTATCCAGTATGCCCTTTGACAATACAAGGCCAAAAGATATGGCAAATGGTAACCGTTCCTTTGCTGATTCGTCCAGCCCTAAGAGTTCCCTGTTATAGCCGGACATGTCACCTGTGCCGAAGACATCGACGTCCTGAGATATGAGCCACTCTGTTATGAAGTGATTATTATTTTCCAATGCGCTCCTTTTGTTCACGGTGAACTGTGAACCATATTTAAAGTATTCCCTTCTTTTTAAAATGTATCATCAGTGCCGTTATCGCCGCGGGGGTTATGCCTGGCATCCGCGATGCCTGCCCGAGCGTGAAGGGTTTAACCTTTGTAAATCTTTCGATCACCTCTTTCGAGAGACCGGAAACATCCCCGTACAGCATGTCAGGGGGGATCTTTGTGTCTTCAAGCTTTTTTGTCTTTTTCACCATGTCATGCTGTCTTTCAATATAGCCCCGGTATTTTACATTTAACTCCACCTGATAAGCAATATCTTCTTCGATTGTGTCAAACCGTGGGTCAATGCGTTGTATTTCGTTCATGGTAATATCCGGTTTTTGGAGGAGTTCTTCAAGAGTTAAGGGGTTTTTGATAGTTTCAAGTCCAAGGGCATTAAGCATCTCCTTTGTTTCTTTTGTTGGCTTCAGCCGTATCGATTGAAGCATCTCATGTGTGCTGTGAATTTTTTGTTTCTTTTCAAGCACCTTTTCATAACGCTCCTTGTGCGCAACCCCCACGGCATATCCTTTTTCGGTGAGCCTCAAATCTGCGTTATCTTCCCTTAGGAACAACCTGTGTTCAGCCCTTGAAGTAAACATCCGGTAGGGCTCATCAACACCCCTTGTGACAAGGTCATCGATCATTACGCCGATGTATGCCTCGTCTCTGTTCAGGCAGAATATACCGTTCCCTCGTGCCTTCAGGGCAGCGTTGATGCCAGCCATCAGGCCCTGAGCAGCAGCCTCTTCATAGCCGGTGGTTCCGTTAATCTGGCCGGCAAGATAGAGGTTTTTTATAAGCTTTGTTTCCAGGGTTGGGTAGAGCTGGGTAGGGTAAACGAAATCATATTCGATGGCATAACCGGGTCTTGTTATCTCAACATGCTCAAGGCCGGGAATACTCCTGAGCATTGCTGTCTGAATATCGAGGGGAAGACTCGTTGAAAGGCCATTCGGGTAATATTCCATAGTATCGAGCCCCTCAGGCTCCATGAATATGCGGTGTCGCTCCCTGTCTTTAAAGCGTACTATCTTATCTTCAATGGAGGGGCAATATCTGACCCCCGTGCCTTTTATTTTGCCTGTATAAAGTGGTGACCTGTCTATCCCTGACAGTATCGCTTCATGGGTATTGCTGTTTGTGTAGGTGAGATAACAGGGCATGCGCCTGTTATCGATTGATGCTGTGAGAAAGGAGAATGGTTTCGGGGGATCGTCACTGTGCTGCGGTTCGAGCTTTGAAAAGTCGATTGTCCTTCCGTCCAGCCGCGGACAAGTCCCGGTCTTTAAACGTCCCATATCGAAGCCCAGTTCCTTCAGACAGACAGACAGACCCACTGAAGGGGGATCCCCCATTCTCCCTGCCTCGAAATGTTCAAGTCCGACATGGATTAATCCTCTCAGAAATGTCCCGGTTGTTATTATGACGCTTTTCCCGAAGAACTTTTCTCCCCACTGCGTTTCCACGCCGGTTACAGAACCTTTGCTCACTGAAACCTTCTCCACAATACCTTGTCGTATGTAGAGGTTTTCCTGACATTCAAGTACTTTTTTCATTCGAAGGGCGTACTTCATTTTATCTGCCTGGATGCGGGTTGAGCGGACAGCAGGCCCCTTTTTCATGTTGAGAATACGGAACTGGATACCCGTTGCGTCGATATTTTTTGCCATCTCACCGCCGAGGGCATCGAGTTCTTTCACGAGATGGCTTTTGCCCAGCCCTCCTATGGCAGGATTGCAGGACATAAAGGCAATATGGTCTAAATTGATTGTCAAGAGGAGTGTCTTTGCCTGTATCCGGGCTGCGGCAAGTGCAGCCTCACACCCTGCATGACCTGCACCAATTACTATGACGTCGAAATTGTCCATGGTATTCCTGAGTTAAAACGGCTCATAGTTTATCAGAAAAACAAGGCCTTTTCCACCTATTGATGATGGCGCAATTTTCTTGCGGGTTGTCGGCGATCATGACGATGTCTTGAAGAATCCATAGACTATCTTTGTAAATCAATGAGATGAAAGGTGAAAGGAAAAGGGGCAGGCTGAAGGGCACAGCACTTTAAGCCAATTTTATTGGGTTTTTTTCAACTCAACACTCAACACTGCTTTTAAAGGGTTTGGTCCGACCCCAATTACCCGTTTCATAATGCCGAAGTTACGATACTGCCGAAGTTGGGAAAATAGGAAGCTTCTGTAAGTTTAATCTTGCAATTCTCACCTGCAGGGTTTATGCTTGCACAAGAAGTAGCTGCTATGTCAAGAAAAATCAAAACCATGTACCTTCAGGAACCCTTGTTTCAAGAATTAAAACGATACATCTGCTATGTCTGCCACCGGTGGATCAAAAACGATGGACTCAATGTGGGTAACGGGATATGGAGACATGCAAAATGCAAGCCCATGGATGTAAAATCATTGAGGGATAAATTTATCACGAAAAGCTTGTAAAACTTTTCCTGTCTATATACACAAAGAATGAAAAAAACAATGGTTTCTGTCGGAATAATTCTGCTGGCTGTCTATTCATGTATTGTCGGTGCAATGTATTGGAAGCAGGACAGCATGATCTACTTTCCCGAAAGGGAAATTACGCACACCCCTCAAAATATAAACCTTCATTATGAGAACGTTACATTTATAACAAGGGATGGTTTTACCATTTCAGGATGGTATATCCCTGCAAAGGACGAGAAGGGAACAGTCGTTTTTTGCCATGGGAATGCAGGGAATGTATCGCATTTTATGGAGCATATTAAGATGCTGAATAGTTTGCAGTTAAGCATCCTTGCCTTTGATTACAGGGGTTACGGGAGGAGCAATGGCGTTCCGTCTGAGGAGGGGACTTACCTTGATGCAGAGGCTGCATGGGACTATCTTGTAACTGAATATGGGAAAACTCCGCAGGACATTATAGTGGTTGGTCATTCCCTTGGAGGTGCAGTGGCAACGGAGCTTGCAATGAGGAAGAAACCCGCTGCCCTGATCGTGGAGTCGAGTTTTACCTCCTTGCCTGATCTGGCCGCAAAGTTCTACCCCTGGCTTCCCGTGAAGCTCATAGCGAAACATCAGTACGCATCGTTGAGCAAGGTAAGCTCAATACCATGCCCGAAGCTTTTTATCCACAGCCCCGATGATGAGATAGTCCCTTTTGAACAGGGAAGGGCACTTTACGAAAAGGCATCCCAGCCAAAGGAGTTTCTGCTCATAAAGGGCGGTCATAATGATGGATTTCTCATATCAGGTAAAACATATTCGGACGGTTTGATGAAATTCTTTGAAAAATATAGTATTGTCAGGTGAATAACGTATGGGTAAAAAAACGCTGAAAAAAAAGAACACTAAACCGGTTCACGACAAAGCGCAACATAAGAAAACAAACCGGATCAAGGCGATACTCCTTTTGTGTGTCGCATTGTTTTTCTTCGCATACATGATCTATTCGGGTGGTTCCATTGGCAGTTTCTTCGCACTGGTAATCGGACTTGTCTGCGGTCTGATAGGGGTTTTATACCTCCGGGAAGGCAAAAAAGGCCACTAAGACGAACGTATGCTGCAGCCAAACACATGGACAAGAGTCCCGGGAACCTTTGAAGTTGATATATACCCCATAATCCGCAAACCCTCTATTATATGTTCCAGCACCTCCATATTAAAAACACCACGCCAGATGATTATCGTCGATCCCGGTGGGGATGTTTCACAGATAGAGTATATCAGACGTATTGTGATGCAGGTGCTTAGAGAAGGAGCATTGCCTGTATACATTTTTCTTACCCATTGCCACACTGACCATTTCCTTGCAATGTACCCACTTATGGATGAGGTAGTAAAGGGGCAATTGATACTGCATGAAATAGCGGCACATGCATTAGAGGAAAGAGATGAGAGTATAACCATGGCTGATATGATCGATGTTACATTTCCAGCCTGTGAGGTTTATGCACGTTTTTTTGAGATTGCCACGTCTTCGTCCACCCACCCTTTTGTACTTAAAGATTCGAGAATAGTGCTACCCGATGGCCGTTCTGTTCTGGTACAGTCATTTCGTATAAACGAAGAGGCTATAATGGAGGTTCTCCATACGCCCGGGCACAGTCCGGACAGTGTCAGTTACAAGATCGGCACGTATATGTTGACCGGGGATTTACATCTCGCCACTACCCCCGGGATTGCCGGGTTGACAGGCTGGGATAATGTGGCGTTAGCAACCTCTTTAGAGGCCATTATTCAAAAGGCAAAAGATGATAACATAGAGTTGATAATCCCCGGTCATGGACTTCCTTTTACCCTCGAAAAGGCTGAGAAGATATTTGAGGCTGTTCGAAAGGAGGCCCTCAAGCTTTCAGGGCTTACCGTACTGAACAGGGCACGTGCCGATTACCTTTCGGAATATGCAGTAGTGCTTCTGGAAGAAGCCGGCAATATTTTCTCAATTATTGCCGCACGTCTGTTGAAAGTATCCCATTATCTTGAGTTATTGGATGAAGAAGAGAGCGCCAGCGAGATCCTCCAGTCCATTGACACCGATGCCATCGATAAAATGGTGGATGAATTCTATTATTTTACAGCGGAGCTGAAAGAGCGTTGCGCGGTCCCGCTTATTTCGAAGGCTGTTCAGTTCTCAAGAAGTGTAAATAAGATTTTTGCACCTGAAAAGATCAGCCATCTCTTCGATAGATTTCTCCTGAACAGACTTAACAATCTGTTGTCAGATTTTACAAATGTTGCCTACGGTATCCGGTTTCAGAATCAGGAGACGCTTTTTGACATGAATCTCTCTGTCCATGAGTTATTCGTGAAGTTAAAGGAAAATCCCCATGAAAATATATCAATCTTCGAATCCCTCTATGATGATAAACAATTCATCAAGGAATTGACCAGGCGTATCGCATATGAACCACTCTTTTCATCGATGTGGTTCGATTTTGTGCCTTCAGGAGAAACAGCTTTAGTGCTGGCCGATAATGGTATTTTTCACGATACGATGAGTGCACTTCTTGAACAATGTGCAGTTTCCGGAATAAAGATTGTTTACCTTAAAAGCCTGGTTGAAGAAGGTAAGGCAGTTTTACAGGTAACCGATGGCATAAAGGATAGCGCCCTTGAGCTTCGTGCTTCGAAGTTATCCTATCTCGGACATTCCATGAGGCTTGCAGGAGGCAGTTTTCATAGAACGGTAATTGATGATATTATATATTATAATTTTGAGCTACCATTATTAAAAGCAGACAATATGCACGTTTGAAATTCTCCCGGCCTGGGCAGTAAAGGTTGGTCATCGTAAAGTTTCTTGCCTTTTATAGGTAAGTTTCATCTTGCAATTCAGGTGTTAAGCTATTATCATATCGGAAATGCAATAGATAAAAGCCGAACAATAAACACATATTGTTTCTAAAAAAGAGGAGGGTTATATGACAAAAGCGCTAACGGAAAAAAACACAAAAACGGAAATAATGGATGCCTATAATGATCTGCTTGAAAAGATGAAAGAGCAGAAGGCGATGGATGGCAAGGCAGTCAAGAAGGAAGTTGAAGAAAAAGAGACCGTAAAGAAGGCTTCGCAGCATTCTGTTGAAGGGATTGTAAAAAATCTAGCCGAACTCAAGCTGGAAATCATAAAATCCATGGACGGCCTGGATGAAAGGCTCATTACGGAATATAAAAAATTGACAGAGCTGCAACTGGCCATTGAGATTGAAACGAAAGCGATTGAAGAGATATACAACATTAAGGCAGAGGCGGAATCACTGACGACGCTGCTTGTGGCACAAAAGGAGAAGAAGGTTACCTTCGATGCTGAGATAGAGCAGAAGAAAACTAATTTTGAGAATGATATGACCGAGAAAAGACTCCTGTGGAAGAAAGAACAGGAAGAGTTCGAGTTCGCAAAAAAGGAGCGGGATGCACAGACCAAAAAGGAGAAACAGCGCGAGGAAGACGACTATCTTTACAACCTCCAGCTTAAACGAAAAAAAGAGACCGATGCCTATGAGGAGAAGAAGGCCACCCTCGAAAAGGCGCTTACAGAAAAGAAAGCGGCTTTGGAGAGGGAATTTGCTGAACGTGAAGCATCTCTTTCGAGCAGAGAGGATGAATTTGAAGAGTTGAAGGCAAAGGTTGAATCGTTCCCGAAAGAACTTGAAAAGGCAATTAAGGATACAGAAAAAATCGTGACTGAAAGATTGAGTTTTACCTATAAACATGGTGCAGAGCTTGCTTCGAAAGAAATAGAAGGCGAAAGAAAACTATACCAGCAGAAGGTCGCAGCCCTTGAAACAAAGATTAAGGAGCAGGAAGACCTGGTTAAACAATTGACTCAGAAGGCGAACGAAGCAGGCCTTCAGGTACAGAATATTGCCATCAAGGCCATAGAGGGTGCTTCATTGCAGCGCATAACAGTTGAAAGGGAAAAGGTAAAAGAAGGGTAACGAAAAAAAAGGTGAATGGAAAAGAGGCAGGCTGATGGCTGAAGGAGAAAGACCGAAGTTGCGAAGATAGGGGAAGGGGAGAGCGGATGAAGGTAGTGAATAGTGAACAGTGAATAGTGAATGGCAATCAGAAAACATTGAACATTGAACTTTGAACAGCTTTTCGCAATCCGCATTCCGAAATCTGATATCCGAAATTGGATGGAAGGTGCAATTTCAGGTAAGCAGGATATTCCCTTTTGACTCGCTGGTAAACCGCCCTACGATCCAGTAATTCAGTTGCAGCTTCGATGCCTTTTCTTCAAATTTCCGGATATCATCAGGGTGGATAGCCATGAGAAGACCCCCTGAAGTCTGCGGGTCAAAGAGGATGTCGTAAAAGAAATCATCTCTTTTGCTTTCCACATAAACTTTATAAAAATCCCTGTTCCTGTATAGGCCGCCGGGAATAAAACCTGTCCTTGCAAGTTCAACGGATTCTTCGAAGTAGGGCAGTTTATCTGCAAACAGCTCAACGCCGATATATTCCTTGATCATCTCCTTGAGGTGACCGGCAAGCCCGAAGCCTGTGACGTCTGTTGCCGCATGTGTCCTTACCGAGAGCATGACTTCCGCTGCCGTTTTATTGAGCGCTGCCATGACGTGAACAAGGTTGTTGGTTGATGCTTCACTCAAAAGGCCACCCTTAATCCCTGTATTCAAAATACCGGTACCAAGAGGCTTGGTGAGGACAAGCAGATCCCCGGGCAATGCCCCTTCATTTTTCAGGATCTTATCCGGGTGCACGATGCCTGTTACCGAGAGTCCGTACTTTATCTCTTCATCATCAACGCTGTGGCCGCCCAGGAGGCTGGCGCCTGCTTCCCGTATCTTGTCAATGCCGCCCCGGATTATCTCTTTTAAAATGGCTATGTCGAATTTTTTCGGTGGGAAGCAGACCATATTTAATGCTGTTTTGGGTATGGCACCCATGGCGTAAATGTCGCTCATGGCGTTCGCTGCTGCTATCTGCCCGAACCAGTACGGATCGTTTACAATAGGTGTAAAAAAGTCAATCGTCTGCACAAGGGCAATATCGTCAGTAATTTTATATACCCCGGCGTCTTCAAAACCTTCAATGCCTATAAGCACGTTTACGTCAGTAGGGATTTCAATCCCGCAGAGTATGTTTGTAAGGTCACCCGGACCTATCTTTGACGCTCAGCCGCCACCGCGTACAAATTTGGTTAACTCAACAGTCGTATCCAGTTTACGCTCCTTTATTCAAGTACATCAAGCCTTAATCCCGTTATTTTTTCGAGTGTTTCAGTGTGAACCTTCTTAACGCCTGCATAATAACAGCAATTCACGCTCGGATAATTATTATCAAATACCCTTACTTTACCATCCTGAAAATTAATTCTCACATAACAAAAACCACCCGGGATTTCAGACCTGCGTTCTTCTATAACAACACCCATGCCCCATTTGGTAAACCTTTTATGGTAAACACGATCACCGACCCTCAGATATATTACATAATCGCCCATATTTATTTTATAACATATTTTAAGAGGAGTGAATAGCGAGAAGTAAATTGCGAACTGTGAATGACTTAAAGGTAAGAAAAGTATGATATAATATTTATTAGAACTTTTGTGTGTAGAAAATTGTAGTGTTTCATAGTTTCATTGGTTTGAAAATTTTCAATTCTACATTTTCAATTCTAAATTAATTTATGGAGGATTTATGCCGCTTTTATTCAAATCTCTCAACCACGGTGAAATTCCATTCGGGTTCTTTAATATTGAAACGGATATGATACTTCTAAACAACTATTTTTTCTTTGCCAGTGATTTTGCAGGGTATATCGTTGAAATGGCCGGCAAGAAGCTGAACGAACCATCAGATATGACCTGGGACACCTATATTCTCGAAGAAAAGGATATCGGCAACCTTATGGCAGCGATAAGCGGGGTATACTTCAGCGGGTTTATAGGGGAGGTGTACGGACACTTCCCTTTTCCTCATGAACCGGAGAAGTTTAAACAAAATCCGGAAGGGTATAAAACCAGAGAGCTTATAGATGGTATCATTAAACGCTACACTTCTTTAACGAAGATACCTGTGGTTGCAGCATTATCATCCCGGGAGATAAAAATAGGTGAATACATATTCAGCAGGGTTGGATTCCATGAACTCCTGGCATATCTCTGGGCGGGAGGCTATCCACGCTGGAAGGATGGGATCAGACCTGACTATATCCTGAAAATGAAAGGGAGTATTATACGGTCTACCCATCACCTGTTTGAAGGAATCAGGCTCGAATAAGGGTTCAAGGGCAAAAACATTGATTTTATTACCCATCACAGGTATATTGTAATAATGGATGATAATTATTTTATGGAAATGTGTCTGGAGGAGGCGGCGAAGGCTTTTGAGGAAGAAGAAGTGCCTGTCGGGGCAATTCTGGTTTCTCCGGAGAACGATGTTATATCGAAAACACATAACCTCACCATAAAAAGAAACTCACCTGCTGCTCATGCCGAGATGCTTGCCATTGAAGCGGCATCGTGCGCCACCGGGAATTACAGATTGGTAAACTGTACGCTCTTTGTATCAAAAGAACCGTGTATCATGTGTGCCGGCGGAATCATGGAGGCAAGGATAAAACGTGTTGTATTTGGTTGTTTTGACTCAAAAAGAGGTGCATTCGGCTCGCTCATCGACGTGAGCAAGCTTTCCCTTAACCATAAAGTGGAGGTTAAAGGCGGCGTTTTAAAAGAAAAGAGTGAAGCCTTACTAAAAAGATTTTTTCAGTTAAGGAGAGGTACCGAAGCGGTTGTAACGGGGCCGACTCGAAATCGGCTGTACGCCTGATAAGCGTACCGTGGGTTCGAATCCCACCCTCTCCGCCATTCAAATTCAATAATATCAAGTATATTAATGTGGTCAAAGAGTGGTAAGTGGGTGGGGCCTTCCGTTTTTTTTATTTTTTCCCTTTTACAAGTTTTGGTTTTGTAGTTGTTTTTATTTCCAGATTATCAAGGCCATATTCCCTGAATTCTTCTTCATATTTTTTGATTAAAGGGATCTCTTTTTCGACGCGTTCTTCGTCGGACATCGTCTCAACGGCTTTTTCCCCATATTTTGCAATGAGATC
>JAPLKD010000128.1 GCA_026388245.1 Pseudomonadota bacterium
CTGGCACGCAACTTGTCCTGCACTCTACCAGGGTCTGTATTTATATCCCCTAAAATGACTTTCTTAATCCGCTCCTGCTTAATAAGGTCCCTGGCAACTCCCTGACCCATACCCCCGGTTCCGCCAACAACTAATGCTTGCATTCCAACTCCCTCCTTTAGATTATAATGTTTGATTCCATAAGGATTCAAGAATTAGAAGGTTCAAGTGTTTGATTTCTTTTGCCAAATTTTTTGTCTTTGTAATTTCTAAGCATTTCACTTGACCCCTCGACCCCTTGAATCCTGATATTTTGCACTTCACTTATTTATATCGAAATCCCCTTCCAGAAGTTCAGTAAGCACCCCGTGGAGCTTATTGGGGTGGTGTACGAAGGCATATCGGGTCCCGAAGAGCTCTCTCGGTTTATCATCGATTAGTTTGACATTTTTCCCCTTAAGCTCCTGTATTGCCTTTGAAAGGTCATCTACTTTGTACGATATAAGGAAGGCGCCTTCTCCTCTGTTATCGATGAATTTAGCAACTTCTCCATCCGGTGCAGTTGATTCCATAAACTCTACAGCCACTTCACCTATATAATACCGTGCTACTTTGATTTTTTCTGATTCCGCAGTATATTCACATGTTGGCATTAACCCAAAGTCTTCTTTATATATCCTTTTCGTTTGTTCAAGGTCTTTTACCGCAAAACAGATATGGTCAATCTTCTCTATCTTCATTCCTTCACCTCTTATATTTTACACCCGTATCTCGTATCTGATAAAACCTGTTCACGGTTCACAACCGTTCAACTGATAGATGATTGGAGGGTTGGATGATTGGATGATTGGAGGTTTAGCTAACCTTCTAACCTTCTATTTTTCCCGCCTTTTACTATTCACTTTTCACTGCCTTCTTTACCTTTTCTTTTTCCCTCTATCGCATTTAATATCTTATCCGGTGTAAGCGGAAATTCTTTAATATTGACACCAATGGCATTACAGATGGCGCTGCAATAAGCCTGAGCTGCTGACATTGCAATGGACATTCCTGCCTCTTTAGCCCCGTATGGCCCGTTCGGATCAATAGTTTCAACGATAATATTATTGATTCTGGGCATATCGATAGCCAATGGCACCATGTAGTCAAGCTGGTCAGGGTTTAATACCCTTCCGTTATACCAGAGAATATATTCAGTCAGCATACCGCCCTGTCCACCCATAGCAATACCGCCCTCGAATTGACCTTCGATTACTTTCGGGTTAAGCGCGTATCCTACGTCCTGGGCAGCGGTAACTTCGAGGACATCAACCTTTCCTGTCTCAGGATCAACTTTTACTTCAGTGATTACCGTACCAAAAGAAAAGGTCTCAGAAAGCTGCCCGGAGGGGTTTCCCACCCATTCACGCTTGCTATCCACCTTAGGCCAGTAAGATCCTTCACCGCTGATTGACTCGTTCCGGCTTAATGCTATCCTGATTACCTTCGATAGGGATATGGATTTATCCGGACTTTTTTCAATATAAATCTTCCTATCCTTAGCGGTGAGCTCGTCAGGGCTTGCCTTGAGGACTTCTGAGGCTATCTTTAAAAGTTTATTTTTTGCGTCTTGGGCAGCGAGCCTCACAGCATTACCTCCGATAAAGGTTTCACACATCGAGTATGATCCGGGATCGCTTGGCGTAACCTCTGTATCAGCATTGATAAGCTGAACGTCACACACACCTAATCCTAATTCTTCAGCAGCAATTTGAACGATCATATTGTCGTTACCCTGGCCATTGTCGACAATACCTGTTATGACTGTAATTCCGCCTTCTTCATTGAATTTAATAAAGGCCTGTGAACCTCCCCTGATCCCCATGGGAAAACCGGTTTGCACTGAGTTACAGCCGATGCCTATTCCATGATATGGGGGAAGTTTGCCCCATTTTTCATTCCAGCCCGCTTTTTTGCCGGCTTTAAGAATCGTTTCCGTCATACCGCAGCTCGCAATATACGATTTGGTAGGTGTAAACTCACCAACCTTTCTTGCATTTCTGAGACGCATTTCAATGGGATTAATCCCCAGTTCCCGGCCTATCATATCAAGTTGCAGGTCAACACCACAGGCAAAAGCCCTTCCATGTGTTCTGAACATCCCCCGGATAGGTTTATTTGTAAAGACCCTGTAACCATTATACCGTACATTGTCCATCTGATAGGCCTGCTCCATACACAGAAATGGAACGCTTACCGCTATAGGACCGGTACTGCTGTATGCGCCACCATCCATGTGGCACGTTATATCACGCGAGATTACCCTGCCCTCTTTATTTACCCCTGTTTTTATTGTGGCAATCATGGAGTGTGCCTGCCGTATGGCAATGGAGTTTTCCTCCCTTGTATAGACAAGTTTGACAGGTCGCTGGGATCTTCTGGCAAGGAAGGCACAGATCACATCTGCAGGACAAATCTCGGAACGTCCGCCAAATGCACCGCCTATAGCAATCTTCCTCACCCTTACTTTGTTTAGGGGTATTTTAAGTACGTTCGATAAGGGTTTGGCCTTTAAGTGAGGGCCTGCATTGGGCATCCAGATTTCAAGGCTGCCGGTATGATCGTATTGTGCAACCACAGCATAAGGCTCCCCCTGAAAATATGAGTCCTCAGGCGCTGTGAATGTATCTTCCCTGACATAATAAGACTCTCCAAATCCCTTTACCACATCGCCAACATCAATATTTACATGGATATTAATATTCCCCGGATGATCCTGGTGAACCAATGGTGCACCGGATTCAAGTGCTGATTTCATATCGAATACTGCCGGAAGTTCTTCATATTCTACTTTAATGAGTTTCAGTGCCTGAATTGCCGTGTCTTCATCAACTGCCGCGACAGCCGCAACCTCTTCTCCCACATAACGAACTCTATCCGTCGGCAGGAACTGCTGGTCCTGTGTATAACGGAACACACCCCATTTGTCAGCACATGTGTCTTTCGCTGTTATAACAGCCTTAACACCTGGGAGTCTTTCTGCTTGTGATGTGTCGATATTAAGGATTTTTGCGTGGGCATAAGGGGATCTCAGGACTTTCCCGATAAGCATACGGGGGAGCATGAGGTCAGAGCTGAATTGGGCCTGTCCTGTTGCCTTTAAAGGCGTATCTATCCTTTTCATGCTTTTTCCGATAAGCGAATAA